>JBCDHK010000393.1:0-3520 GCA_038750185.1 Pseudomonadota bacterium | reverse complement strand
GTCCGTCAGATCCGATTGATACCGCTCGGCGCGGCGCTCATACTTCGGGCGGGTGATATCGGTCCAGGGCATGTGATCCTCCAGTTTCAGCAAAACCGGTGAACCACAGCCTGCTGGTATCACTCAACTCTCTATCGGACAGGCTCTAAGTTAACTGCAGTAAAAAATATATAATAACAGTAAATTCCAACTAGCGAAAATGCTGCGCAGAACCCTTAGAAGTTTAGTTAAAGTACTTATATCACCCTTTGACTGAGCAGTTCGGTCGACATTGCCACTCTACACCAAGGAGAATTTCCATGGGATGGAACGTAGAAGTTGAGTTCCGTGCAAGTTCCGTACACGGCACCGGTGTTTATGCTGCCGAGAAGATCCCAGCCGGCACCAAAGTCTGGACCGTCGATCACACCATGTCGTTTTTCGACCGTGAGACGCTCTCGGCGCTGGACCGGCCCTTGCTCGAAAAGGTGCTCCACGGCGGCTACTATCACCAGCCTTCCGGGCGTTTCGTCTGGTACACCGACGGCTCGCAGTACATCAACCACGCCCCCGGCCCCCATGCCAATATCGGCATTCGCCAGTGGACGCCGCTGATGGAAGACCACTGCGCAGCTTTTCGCGATATTGCGCCCGGGGAGGAGTTGTTTGAGGACTACAACTTCTGGTCGATCTTTCGCTTGCAAGAAGACCACTGGGTGCGCGGCCTCTATCAGGAGCACTGCCATGACCATTATGCGTTCATGTCTTCGGCGTTTATCCGCCAGGAAGCTGCCTGAGACCTCCTGAGCGGCCAAGCCGCGTTCAAGCCAGCCAGGCTCTGCCTCGATGGCCAAGGCTGCGTTTCTGCCTGGAGCCCAGTGGTAGGGTTATGGTGTGGCAGGGTTATGGTGTCGCGCGCGAATGTCGGCTCGCGCGCGACACCCCGGGCCATGATCTGCAGCGGCGTGCAGTGCGCCCACCACGCGCCAGGGCAGGGAGCCCACAAAGCGCCCGCCTCACACCCCCCGCGCCACAAAGCGCGCCACCGCCGTGGCACGGTTGGCCACGCCCAGTTTGTCGTAGATCAGGCGCAGGTGGTATTTGACGGTGTTCTCCGAGATGCCGAGGCGCGCCGAGATCTGGGTGTTGGTCCAGCCGCGCGAGAGCGCGCCGAGCACATCGCGCTCGCGCTCGGTCAGGCGCTCAAAAGGGTCGTCGCCAAGGGTGCTCAGATCGACATAGGGAAACGACACCCGCCCCGCCGCCACCGTCTCCAGCACACCAAGCACCACTTCGGGCGCGTCTTCGGCCGAAAAGCAGCCACGGCAGCCGCCCTGCATGGCATCGCGCACCAAGGCGGGCGAGAGGCGGGCCAGCTTGAGCACGACACGCAACTCCGGGCGGTGGCGGCGCGCCCAGGCGAGAAACGGCGCGATCTCGCCCTGGCGGGCATGGCAGGCCAAAAGCACGATGCGTGGGCCGCTGGAGCCGTTCAGGCGCGCGCGAAAGCTGGCGGTGTCCTCAGCGGCGATGTCGAGGTTGAGCGCGCGCCCGGCCAGCACGCTCTCTAGCGCGCCGACAAACCAGGCGCTGCCGCCGATCACGGCGATGTTCATGGGCGTCTCCGGCGTCTCCTCGTGCCCGTCTTGGGGCGATCTTGGGCCGTCTTGGCTGCGGCCTGCGGTCACAGGATAGCGCAAATCCGACCCATAAAAAAAATTAAAATTAGCCTTGCTGCATTAGCAAAAATTTATGGGTCTGACCGAGGACAGCAAGCGCCCTTGGGCGTCGGCTCTTGACTGGGGCGGCGCCAGCGACAGGATGCACAATGATACCTTACAACGGGAGCCCGCCATGGCCGCGACCTACACGCCCGAGGAAATGCTGGCCAAGCTGGTCGCCTTTCCCACCGTCTCGCGCGAGAGCAATCTCGATCTGATCGGCTTTGTGCGCGAGTACCTTGCAGAGCACGGCGTCGAGAGCCGGCTGGTGTTCAACGACGAGGGCACCAAGGCCAATCTCTACGCCCAGATCGGGCCCGAGGTCGCTGGTGGTGCGGTCCTCTCGGGCCACACCGACGTGGTGCCGGTCGAAGGCCAGCCCTGGAGCACCGATCCGTTTCGCCTCACCGAGAAAAACGGTCGCCTCTATGGGCGGGGTGCGGCCGACATGAAGGGCTTCGACGCGCTGGTGCTGGCCAAGGTGCCCGCGATGCTGCGCACTAACCTCAAGCGCCCGGTCCAGATCGCGCTCTCCTATGACGAGGAAGTCGGCTGTCTCGGTGCGCCCTCGATGATTGCCGAGATGCGCGAGAGCTTGCCGCCTGCCTCGGCGGTGATCGTCGGTGAGCCGACGTCCATGCGCGTAGTCGGGCGCCACAAGAGCGTGATTGGCCTCAACACCCGGGTGCGCGGCTACGAGGTGCACTCCTCGCTCTGCCACACCGGCGTCTCGGCGGTGATGGTGGCGGCGCGCCTGATCGGCTGGATCGAGGCCCAGATGGCGGCCAATGCTGCCGCAGCCGATCCCAATGATCCGGTGAGCGCGCTGTTCGATCCGCCCTACACCACGCTCCATGTCGGCATGATCGAAGGCGGCACCGCAGCCAATATCACCGCCAAGGACTGCGCCTTCAGCCTCGATATCCGCGCGCTGCCGGGCGAGAGCTCGGCCCAGTGGATCGAGCGCTACAAGGCGCATTGCGCCGAGGTCGCCGCCGAGATTGCCAAACTGCGCCCCGAGGCCGGGATCGAGGTCAGCCAGCGCTCGCTGACGCCGGCCTGCATGAAAGAGCCCGACGACAAGGCCGAGGCCGAGCGCCTGGCCCGGGCGCTGACCGGCGACAATGGCGAGCATGTCGTGGCTTTCGGCACTGAAGCGGGCCAGTTCCAGGAGGCGGGCTATTCGGCGGTGATCTGCGGCCCTGGCTCCATTGAGCAGGCGCACAAGGCCGACGAATACATCGAGCGTGACCAACTCGGCGCCGGCGCGGCCTTTCTCGATCGCCTGATCGCCCGGCTGGCGGCGTGAGGGCGCCAGGGCGCCAAGCGCTGCCGGAGGGCTTAGCCGAGACGCTGCAAGCCGCCGCGAGCGCCCATCTGCCCGGCACGAGGGTGACAGGCGTGGCACTCAGCGAAGAGCGCGACAGCGAGGGCGAGGGCGTGCTCGGCCTGCGCATCGTCCATGCCGATGACACGCCCCCCGAGGCCGCCGCGGCAGCAGCGCTCACCCGCCATCTGTTGGGCGTGCTCGCGGACGCCGGCGAGACGCGCTTTGCCATGGTCTCCTTCGTCGCCGTCTCCGATGCCGATACCGAGGCCCCCGCATGAAGCCGTTGGAGCGCATCCGCACCGGCCAGCGCCTCGCAGCCCGACCCACGGCGACGCAGTCCGATCTGCGCGCTGCACAGTCGAGCGCCTATTACGCGCTGTTTCACGCCCTGCGCCGCGCCCTGGCCGATCTGATCGCAGGCCCCAAGGCCGAGGCCGAGCCCAGCGCCTGGGCCCAGGCCTACCGCGCCCTCAGCCATCGCCGCCTGCGC
>JBCDHK010000392.1:0-3524 GCA_038750185.1 Pseudomonadota bacterium | reverse complement strand
GCACGATGATCGGGCCGTTCCTGGACGCCTTTGGGATGTTCTATCTCACCGTCTGGCTCGGCCAGCAGGGCACGCTCGATCTCAACATGGTGGTTGGCGGTGTGCTGATCCTCTTTGTGTTGCTGTTGCCGCGCGGGGTGGTGCCTGCTGCCATGACGCTCGCCACCACCCGCGTGGGCCGTGGGCGCGACCTGCGTTTGGCCCGACGCGGTGGCGGGCGGCGCAGGCGTAGCCCTCGCCCCGCCCCAGAGCCAGCGGAGTAAGACCATGGCCGAGATCGAAACCCACGCCCGGTCCCGCCGCCAGCGCACCACCCGCCGCCGCGAGACGGTGGTCGAGACCCGCGCCCTCACCATGCGCTTTGGCGGCGTCACCGCTAACGAGAACGTCGATTTCCAGTTGGAGGCGGGAGAGCTGCGCTGCCTGATCGGGCCCAACGGCGCCGGCAAGAGTACCTTCTTCAAGTGCCTCACCGGCCAGCTCACCCCAACCGAGGGCACCGTCTTGATCCGCGATCTCGATGTCACCGGCGCCAACCCCCACGACATCGCCGGGCTTGGTGTCGGCATCAAGACCCAGGTGCCCAACGTGTTCGACGGCCTGAGCGTGCAGGAGAGCGTCTGGCTCGCCGCCCGGCGCGCCCACGGCGCCGCCCGCGCCGAGCGCTTGACCACCGACACCTTGGAGCGCGTGCGCCTCGGCCCCATCCGCCATGAGATCGTCGGCAACCTCGCCCATGGCCAACGCCAGTGGGTCGAGCTTGGCATGGTGATGGCCTCCGAGCCCTGGCTCGTCCTCCTCGACGAGCCTGCCGCCGGCATGACCGACGAGGAGACCGTGTTCACTGCCGAGCTGATCCGCGAACTCAACCGCACCACCAGCATGATCGTGGTCGAGCACGACATGAACTTCATCCGCGCCATTGCCGCGCGCGTCACGGTGTTTCACCGCGGCGCCGTGCTCATGGAGGGCAGCATGGACGAGGTCTCGGCCGACCCCACGGTCCGCGACGTCTACTTGGGGCACAAGCATTGAGCGCGGCAGAAGAGATCGAAGCGCCGGCAGCGCCCGAGATCCTCTCGGTGCGGGGCTTGCGCGCGGGCTATGGCCGCGTGCCCGTGCTCCAGGGCGTGGATCTGACGGTGGGCGAGAGCCAGATCGTCGGCATCCTCGGCCACAACGGCATGGGCAAGAGCACGCTGCTCAAGACCATCATGGGGGTGGTGCGGGCCACGGGCGGCAGTATCGAGTTTGACGGGCTCGACATTACGCGTGAGGCCGCCCATGGCCGCTCGCGCCTTGGTATCGGCTATGTGCCCCAGGGGCGAGGCATCTTCCCCAGCCTCTCGGTGCGCGACAATCTGCGTATGGGGGTGGCGAGCCACGGCATTGCGGACGAGGCTGGCGCCATCGAGGCGGTGCTGGCCGAGTTTCCCCAACTGGAGCGCCTGCTCGATCGCCAGGGCGGGGCGCTCTCGGGCGGCGAGCAGCAACTCCTGGCGCTTGCGCGCTGCCTGATCTCCGCCCCAGACCTCGTGTTGCTCGACGAGCCGACCGAGGGCATCCAGCCCTCCATCGTCGATATGATCGAGGACAAGCTGGCCGAACTGGCCCGTGTGCGCGGCCTCTCGATCCTCCTGGTCGAGCAGAACCTGGAGTTCATCACCGCGCTCTCGGACCGCGTCCTGGTGCTGCAAAAGGGCCAGGTCAAAGGCGAGATCGGCGGCCACAGCATGGACAGCGCCCTGATCGACGAGTTCACCGGCTTTACCAGCGCGGGCAATGGGGCCAAGGCGCCCAGCGCGCCCGCGCACAGCCCAAAGTCTGCGCCCAGCGCCGCCGCGCCCGCCGTCCCTGCTCCCGCCGTCCCCGCTCCCGCCTCGACGACCGAAAGGCTCGCCCGCATGACCGTCCAGCGCCCCACGTTCAGCCAGCTCAAGGGCATCGTCGAGGACTTCGGCATGCACCTCTCGGACGAGCGCATCGCGGAGTTTCTCGGGCTCATGGAAAGCTCCATGAAGCACTACGACACCCTCGATGCCATGCCCGACAACCTGCCCACCGTCGAGTTTCCCCGCACTGCCGGGCGGCGTCCGAGTGCCGAGGAAGACCCGCTCCACGCCTGGTACGTCAAGGTCGACGTCCAAGGCGCCCCCCGCGGCCCCCTCAGCGGCAAGACCATCGCGCTCAAGGACAACGTCTGCCTGGCCGGCGTGCCGATGATGAACGGCGCCTCGACGCTGAAGGGCTACACCCCCGATCTCGACGCCACCATCGTCACCCGCATCCTGGAGGCCGGCGGCACGATCAAGGGCAAGGTGCACTGCGAGCACTTCTGTCTGTCCTCGGGCAGCCACACCAACTCGACCGGCCACACCCACAACCCCCACAAGCGCGGCTTTACCGCGGGTGGCTCGTCGTCGGGCTCGGGCGCTGTGGTGGGGGCGGGCGAGGTGGATATGGCCATCGGCGGCGACCAGGGCGGCTCGATCCGCATGCCGGCGTCGTTTTGTGGCATCTACGGCATGAAGGCGACCCACGGGCTGGTGCCCTACACCGGTGTCATGCCCATCGAGACCACCATCGACCACACCGGCCCCATGACCCAGACCGTGGCCGACAATGCGCTGCTCCTCGAAGTCATCGCCGGGACGGATGGGCTCGACCCGCGCCAGTATGCGCCAAAGGCCGATGCGTATACGGCAGCGCTGGGCCGCGGCGTGCAGGGCCTGCGCATCGCACTCCTGCGCGAAGGCTTTGGCCGTCCCGAGAGCGAGGCCGTGGTCGATGCCGCGGTGCGCCGTGCGGGTGAGACCTTCGCGCGCCTCGGTGCCACCGTCGACGAGGTTTCGATCCCGATGCACAACAAGGCGATGGCGATCTGGCTGCCCATCGCGGCGGAGGGCTCGACCAACCAGATGATGAAGGGCAACGGCATGGGCACCGGCTGGGAGGGGCTCTACACCACCTCGCTGCTCGACGCCCACGCCAACTGGCGCGCCCGCGCCGATGAGCTGTCCGACAGCCTCAAGATCACCATGTTCACGGGCGAGTATTTCCAGCGCCACCACCGCGGCCACTACTACGCCAAGGCCCAGAACATCGCACGCCGCCTGCGCGCGGCCTACGATCAGATGCTGGGCGCCTACGATCTGCTACTCATGCCGACCACGCCGATGCGCGCGACGCCTTTGCCAGCGCCGGACGCGCCCCTTGCCGAGATCCTGCAACGCGCCTTCGAGCCGCTGGAGAACACCGCGCCCTTCGACGTGACCGGCCATCCGGCCATGAGCCTGCCTTGCGCCATGGAGGACGGCCTGCCCGTCGGTGCCATGCTGGTTGGGCGCCACTGGGCCGAGGCCACGATCTACCAAGCCGCCGCCGCGTTCGAGGCCGCGGGCGACTGGAAGACCATGTGAGCGCGCCATGACGATCCGCCGCCCCGGCCCGGGCGAGATCCGCGAGGCCGGTGCCGAGCTGGGCCTCACCCTCTCCGAGGCTGATGCCGCCAGCTTCCTCGGCCT
>JBCDHK010000391.1:0-3533 GCA_038750185.1 Pseudomonadota bacterium | reverse complement strand
TGTGGCCAGGGCCCGCGCCAAGACGCACGCGCACGGGCGTGCCCGGGGCAAAGGATGGTGTGCCGGCTGGATAGGGCGGGCCAAAGGGCAGCGCCTCGACTTTGGGTAATGCGGTGGTCATGCGAGCAGCGTGCCCCAGGTAGCAGGGCCGACAATGCCATCGACCGCCAACCCCTGGCGGCGCTGCCAGACTTTGACCGCCAGTTCGGTCGCCGGGCCGAAATCGCCATCGACGGCCAGATCGAGGCCCTGTCCGGCCAACGCCTCCTGCAACTCGGCCACGACCGGGTTTTGCTGGCCGCGGCGCAACACCGGGCGCCCCGCAGGATCGGACGCGCGCGCCACGGCATTGGCTGCTAGGCGGGCGAGCGCGGTCTTGGCCAGCCCCAGATACCGGCGGCGGTCGTCGAGGCCGTTGAGGCCGCCGTTGACGAGGCGGGTGACGCGGATCAGGTCGTCGCGGTCCGAAGGCGGATTGATCCGGCGGCGCTTCCAGTACTCGCACGCGATGCGCAACGATAGCGGCGGATCGGCGGCGGCCTCTGGGTCGGCGATCAGATCGACACCGAGAGCATCGCCGTAGGTCTTATAGTTGGCACGCCCAGTCAGCTGAAGCAGCCCGCGGCCTTTGAAACGCCGTCCGTCGCCGCGCTCGGTATTGCCGAGATCGGTGCGCCCTTCGTAGGCAGCGCCGGAGGCGAACTCTTCAGTGGTGCGAAATCCCGCTGATTCATGGGCGATCTGGGCGATGAAATGGGCGATGCGCAGCGGTGTGTTGATGTCGTATTCGGCCAGCGTGCCGCGTAGCTCGCCATCGATGGAGGCCAATATGGCGCTCTGGCGCGCTGCTTTGGCACCGCTAAAGCGCGGCGCGATCTCGCGCAGCAGATCGCTGTCGATGGCCAGCATCAAGGGCTCTCTCCTTGGGCCTCGGCATAGCTTGGCCCGCGTGCGGCGATCTCGGCCATGCGCGCGTTGAGTTCGGCCACGCTGAACACATTCCGCTCGATCAGGTTTTGCGCCAGCGCCGCCACCCAGCGCTCGTAGTAGCTCATGCGCTCAAAGGCGTCGGGCCCCATGTCCTCCAAAGCACGGCGTAGCCCGTCGACGGTAAAGACACCGCGCGCCTGGGCCAGGATCACCAGCGCATCGACGCGCTTTTCCCAGAGGGCGAAGTCGTGCTCGGGGCCGGGCGCTGGGCCTGCTGCCTCGCCGCCCATGTCGTGCCAGCGCTTGCCGTCTGATGTGTGGGACATGGCCGAAAGCTACCCCGCTCATCACATCCTCGCAAGACAGCGCCGGCGTGACTACTGCCTGGTGGCCACTGTGCTATACTTCGGGCATGAACTATAACAGGGAGATCCAGATGCACCGTACCCCCATGGCCGTGGCCGCCGCGCTAGCTCTCACCGTCTTGCCCGCCGCTGCTGGCGAGACAACACCGTCGGAGCCGGGCGCTGAGGTCTACTTCATCAACCTCGAAGACGGTGCCACCGTCGAGAGCCCGGTGACGATCCTGTTCGGCCTCAAGGGTATGGGGATCGCGCCTGCCGGGATCGAGCGCCCGGGCACCGGCCATCACCATCTGATCATCAACGAGACCGTCGAGGGCGAGGAGTTGAGCGAGCCGATCCCCGCCGATGACAACCACCTCCATTTTGGCGGTGGCCAGACCCAGGCGACGGTGGACTTGCCCGCGGGCACCCATGTGCTGCAGCTGGTGCTGGGGGACTGGGGGCATGTGCCCCACGATCCGCCGGTGATGTCGGAGCGAATCACCGTGACTGTGAAGTAGGACGGGCGCAGAGGGCGCGGGGTTTCTCCCGCGCCGCATACTCGGGCCCTAGTTGGCGCCAAACCTGCCGTGCAGCGCCTACTTGGCTGGCGCGATCACCATGGTCATCTGGCGGCCTTCCATCTTGGGCATGGCTTCGACCTTACCCAAGGTCTCGATGTCGCCTGCGACGCGCTGGAGCAGGTCGCGGCCAAGCTCCTGGTGGGCCATTTCGCGGCCACGAAAGCGCAGCGTAACCTTGACCTTGTCGCCTTCGCCAAGAAATTTGTACACCGAGCGCATCTTAACCCCGTAATCGTGTATGTCGATATTGGGGCGGAATTTCACTTCCTTGATTTCAGTGACTTTTTGCTTCTTCTTGGCTTCAGCGGCTTTCTTCTGCGTCTCATACTTGAATTTGCCGAAATCCATGATCTTGCACACCGGCGGCGTGGCGTTGGGACTGATCTCGACCAGATCGAGGCCAACATCCTCAGCCATCTCGACCGCGCGCACGGGCGTGACAACGCCGACGTTCTGGCCTTCGTGATCGATCAGACGGATCTCGGGGACGCGAATTTGACGGTTAACGCGCGGACCCGTATCGCGGGTCGGGGGCGCGTTGTGCGGTCTTCTGGCTATGGTCGCTCTCCATGGTTGCGCCGCGTGCCGGGCACGGCCTCGGTGGCGCGCATGCCATTGGGCACACGCACGGCTCGGTTAATATAGCTTGCTGGGCGGGATTGCGCAAAGCCGGGCGATCAGGCGTGGCGCACGACTAAACGGCTCCGCGGGCCAAGGCGGGCCAGGATCCAGCGCAGATGATCGCGGCGAAAGGCGATGCAGCCCGCTGTCGGATGGCGCGGGCTGCGCCAGCAATGCACGAACACCGCCGAGCCGAGCCCCGCCACGGCAGGCGTGTTGTGGTCGGTGAACACCACCAGATCATAGAGCCTGTCGGCGCGGGCCATGCGCTCGGCCGAGTGGCGATGGGGCAGGGTGACGGCGGTGTTGTAGGCCGGATCCGCTGGGGCGTCGGACCAGCCGTCGCGCGGGCCGATGGCGCGCAGGGGCAGGTGCGTGGCTGGGCGGGGCAGACGATCGGCGCGCCAGTATCCTCCAAGTAGCGCATAGCATCCCGTGGGTGTCGCGCCGTCGCCCTCGCGCTTGGCCGAGGCGGCGACCAAGCCACCGCGCCCGATGGCGCAGGGGAAGAAGCGCCCGCGAAAGCGCGCACCCCACGCGCCGACAATCAGATCGCTCACAGCATATGGCCGGACTTGGCCGCCTTGGTGGCGAGGTAGGCGCGGTTTTCCTCGGTCTCGCCGACCTTGAGTGGCACGCGCTCGGCCACGGCGAGCCCGCAGGCCTCCATCATCGCGACTTTGGCCGGATTGTTGGTCATCAGCCGCACCGAGGCAAAGCCCATCGCCTTCAAGATCATCGCACCGAGGCGAAAATCGCGCTCGTCGTCCTCGAAGCCGAGCCGGTGGTTAGCCTCGACCGTATCGAACCCCTGATCCTGGAGCGCATAGGCGCGCATTTTGTTGGCCAGGCCAATGCCGCGCCCCTCCTGGTTCATGTAGAGCAGCACACCCGCACCTTCACTGGCGATCTGGCCCATGGCAGCGGCCAATTGCGGCCCGCAATCGCATTTCAGCGAGCCCAGCACATCACCGGTGAAACAGGCCGAATGCAGACGCGTGAGCACGGGCTTGTCGCGATCTGGCCGTCCAACTTCAAAGACGTAGTGTTCAAT
>JBCDHK010000390.1:0-3540 GCA_038750185.1 Pseudomonadota bacterium | reverse complement strand
GGTAATTATTGGAGGCTAGGTATTCTTCCAAGATAGCCGAGAAGGTCTCGACAGATTTTTCTTTAGGTCTGGTGCGAGAGGTGGCGCGGAAAGCGTCTATATACTCTTGCGACCCCAGCATAACTCCCGAGCGGCTATTCCAGAAACCGCTACCACGGACACCGCGAATACTGTGATACTCGACGATCCGATTTCCGCTTTTGACCTTGCGCCGGTTGATACCCTTGAGCTGTACTCTAACCATTTTCCGCAAGCCACCTGTCCACTTCCGTCACCTGCCCTGGGGTTGGCCCTTCGGTCGCTGGCTGCTCATTGGCGAGCACGCGAATAGTGCCCTCGCGCGTGACTTCTACGGCAGACACAGCGAGACCAGCCTTGCCAGCGGCCCGAATGGCTCTTGCAACGTCGGCTTCGGTGAAGTGTGCTGAGGTCTTACCCATCTCGCACCTCGCGCATTAACGGTTGTTCGGCTCAAACCATCAGACCATCGACAGCTTGGGGCCATCGTTGGCGGCGATGCGCTCCAGGATCACCTGCGAGAGTGCGCGGTGCAGCGGCAGGCTGCCGCCTTCGGCCAGATGGGTGCGGGCAAGCTGCTTCAGTTCGTCGACGGGCTCGTGGGCCAGCACCAGATCGAGCGCCTCCAGGCCGGCCACCATCGCCTCGTCCTCGGCCGAGGACAGCGCGATCACCACGCCGGCGGCTGCCTTGATCAGGATCTGCGTGAGGTAGGTGGCGCCTTCGCCGACCTCGCCCGCCCGGCAGAGGGCATCGAGCACCGTCTCCAGCTGGCCGTCGTCGCCGAGCTTGGTGTGCACGATGTCAATCAGCAGTGAAGATTGACCCGGGTTTTGCACTGAAAACTGACCCACTTTGGCGTGGGAAAAGCCCACCGAGCGCGCCAGCGAAAGAGCACGCACGCTCGGTGGGCTTTTCGGTCTTCTGGGAGTTATCAGGCCGAGCTGCGGGCCTTGGATTGGGCAAAACGGTAAGAAGCGTTGCCAGTTTCCACGATCAGGCAAGGGTGGGTGATGCGATCGAGCAAGGCGGTTGTCATTTTTGGATCGCCGAACACGCTGACCCACTCTTTGAACGCCAGATTGGTGGTGAAGATCACCGAGGTTGTCTCGTAGAGCTTGCCGATCAGATGAAACAGCATGGCGCCGCCTGACTTGGGAAACGGGATGTAGCCCAACTCATCCAGAATGACGCAATCGGTGGCGATCAGTTGCTTGTGCAGCCGCCCGGCTTTGCCCTCTGCTTCTTCCCGGATAAGTGCATTGATCAGATCCAGAGTATTGAAGAAGCGCACTTTTTGCCCAGCATGGATCAGGCTTGTACCCAGGGCTGTAGCAATGTGGGTTTTGCCCGTACCAGCCCCGCCGACCAGGATGAGGTTCTGGGCCTCTCTGGTGAAACCGCCTTGGGCGAGGGCTTCGATCTTGGCCCGCTCGACCGGTGTTGCGGTGTAGTCGAAACTGGCGAAGTCTTTGTGGTGGGGAAAGCGGGCGGCGCGCAGGCGGTTTTGGATCGCGCGCACTTCACGCTCGCAACGCTCTGACTGGATCAACTGACGCAGGGCCTCTGGCAGGGTGGGCGGGGCCTTGGCACCAAGCAAATCCTTGGCGGCTTGGGCCATGCCGTGTAGCCTGAGCGCGCTCAGTTCGTCGATCAGACCGTTCATGGTGCCGCCCCCAGGGGGGCTCTCGGGGGCGCTCCCAGGGGCATCTCTCTTTGGGCTCTCTGGGCACCAAGAAGTTGGTCGTATCGTTGACAGTTAGCTTCGGGTGGCCGTTGAAGTTGGGGGTAGGATACCGCTTCGACGGCCATTTCCCGGTGCGCGACCGGTTCGGTCAGGTCGTGCAATAGGGCAATAATCGCAGAGAGTTGCAGGGTTTTGTATTCCAAAGCCAATTCGCAGGCCATGGCCACAGCCTCCTGGCCGTGCTCTTGGTAGAGCGTCAGCAGCTCGACAAAATCCCGATCCCCGCCAGGCTGCCTACGGTAGTGTTCCCAGATCATCGCCAGCGGCTTGGGCGGCTGCCAATGCTTGAACGGCGCACCATCGCGCAGAGCACCGGGACGTTGCTGGAAGAGCGGCAAGTAGTGCCACAGGCAAAAGCGCTTCTGGTAGCGCCCAAAACACCGCGCGTGTTCGGCAAGGATCTGTTGTCCATCGGAAACCACGATCCGATCAGCGTAGGCCCGCAGGGAAACCGTCTGAAACGTATGCGTGCACGGCACCGAATAGCTGTTGGTGTCGTACTGGACCAAGCAGGTGCCGCTCACCCGGGCAGGACGCTCGGCATAGCCATCAAAGGCCCGGCCAACCGGGCGCAGTTGCGCGCGCTCGTCCTCAAACACCGCAGCGATACTGCGTGTCTTGTCTTCGGGGTGCGTCTTGAGCGCTAAAGCCTCACAGCGTGCCGCAAGATGGCGGTTCAGATCGGCCAACGTGTCAAAGGCCAGCTTGGGAGTAAAGATCTGGCCGCGCAGGGTCTTCACCTGGTGCTCGACTTGCCCCTTCTCCCAGCCTGAGGCTGGAGAACAGGCAACCGGCTCCATCGCATAGTGGCTCATAAGGGCCAGAAACCGTGGATGAAACACCCGCTCTTTGCCCTTGCCCGTAAACACCACCATCGTCTTGGCATTGTCGATGATCGCCCGGCCTGGCACGCCCGCGTAAAATGCCAATGCCTGGTTGAAGGCATCCAGAACCATCTCTTGGCTCTCGCGCAAATACGCTCGCACAAACGGTTTGCGTGCATGGCACAAACGAAAATGCGCCACGTAGACCTTGGTGTCGACGCCCCCCAGACAGACACGCTCATGGCTCCAATCGAATTGCAGCGCATCGCCCGCATCAAACTCCAGCGGCACATACCCCCGCGCCTCCCCGCGGCAAGCCTTCAGCCGCAAAACATACCGACGCACCGTGTCGTAAGACCCCTCAAAGCCCTCCAAAACCAACGCATCGTACAGACCTCGAAGGCTGCGACGCTCCCGAGGCGCACGCTGGCTGTCCGCCTCAAACAGAGCTCGAAGCCGCGCCTCATACTCCAGCAGCGAGCGCAATGCCCGGGGCTTGTGTTGCCGGTAGCGCGGCTCAGAATGCTCCGAGCGCAGATACTTGCGCACCGTGTTCCGAGAAAGACCCGTACGTCGGCTCACCTCTCGGATCGATAACCCTTCCGCCATAACCCAGCGACGGACCTTGATAACCGTCTCCATGCAGATCACCCGTCTGTCTCCTCCGCGCCTCAAAGCGCAGAGCGTTACAAAAACAAGCGGGTCATTTTTAAATGCAAAATAACCCGCCTACCGGGTCAATTTTGCACGCTGATCAACAGGCAGCGCCGAACCGGCCTGACCGAAGACACCCACGAGTTTTTCGTCGATGGTGTTTTGGGCCAGACACTGACCACCACGGTGCGCTGGCAATCGACCAACCCAGAAATCCGGCTCGGGCGCGATCGCAACGGCAACGGCAACTTTGCCGGCAACATGGCCCAGCTGCGCCTCGCCGAAGGTGATGCGCAG
>JBCDHK010000389.1:0-3543 GCA_038750185.1 Pseudomonadota bacterium | reverse complement strand
TTCGCCCGGATCTGATCGGACGCCCGATCAGTAAGTGGTCCGAATTGCTGAACCCTGAGTTCAAGGGAAAGGCATCGATTCTGGACATCAGTTCGATCGGTATCATGGATATGGCGATGGTTGTCGAATCCATGGGTGAGCACAAGTACCCCGACAAGGGCAACATGACGAAGGAGGAGATCGACAAGACTCTCGGTATCTTTACAGAAGCTAAGAAGAACGGTCAGTTCCGCGCATTCTGGAAAACCTTCGACGAGTCAGTGAACCTTATGGCGTCTGGTGAGGTCGTGATCCAATCGATGTGGTCACCGGCAATCACGGCGGTCCGGTCGAAGGGTATTCCCTGCGTCTACCAGCCGTTGGAAGAGGGTTATCGATCCTGGGGTGGCGGCCTTGGACTGTCCGCCAACCTTTCCGGGCTCGAACTGGATGCCGCCTACGAGTACATCAATTGGTATCTCAGCGGTTGGGTCGGCGGCTTCCTGATGCGCCAGGGGTATTACTCGGCGGTCCCAGAAACCTCGAAAGACTTCATGAGCGCCGACGAGTGGGGCTTCTGGTTCGAGGGCAAGCCGGCCGCGGGCGACATCACCAACCCCTTTGGCCAGGTGATGGAGCAGGCCGGCGCCGTGCGCGACGGCGGCTCGTTCTTCGAGCGCATGGGGGCTGTGGCCTGCTGGAACGCGGTCATGGACGAAAACCAGTACATGGTGCGCAAGTGGAACGAGTTCATTGCCGCCTGAACTAGCCCAGCCTGCCGCGGGTGTGGGGCTCAAACCCCGCACCCGCCCTTCTGTGAGCGAGCGCCGCCGCCGCCTGAGCAGTGGGCTTGCCGGATTGCTGCTCTCAGTACCGCTCTGGGTGGTGCTGGCGTTTTTCCTGACGTTGCCTTTGGGCATGATCGTCGTGGTCAGCTTTTGGGGCGCGACCGAATTTTCATTCTACCCCGACTTCCAATTCGACAATTACGAGTTTCTGCTCACCAGCCCCGTCACCTATCGAGTATTTCTCAACACCTTTATCTATGCCGGGCTGACCTGGTTTTTCACGCTCACCATCGGCTTTTGGGTCGCCTATTTCCTGGCCTTTCACGTGCGCTCGCAGACGTGGCAGATCACGCTCTTCCTGCTTTGCACCATCCCGTTCTGGACCTCCAACATCATCCGCATGATTTCGTGGATCCCGTTTTTGGGGCGCAACGGCATCGCCAACACCGCGCTGATCGACCTCGGCGTGATCGACGCGCCGCTCGAATGGCTGCTGTTTTCCGACTTCGCTGTGGTGCTGGCCTTCGTCCACCTCTACACCCTGTTCATGGTGGTGCCGATCTTCAACTCGATGATGCGCATCGACCGCGCACTGGTCGAAGCCGCGCGCGACGCCGGTGCCTCCGGCTTTCAGATCCTGACTAATGTGATCGTGCCGCTTAGCAAACCGGGCATCATGATCGGCTCGATCTTCGTCGTCACGCTGGTGATGGGCGATTTTCTCACCGTGCGCTTCATGTCGGGCTCGCAATCGGCCAATGTCGGGCGGCTGATCTCCAACGACGTGGCGCTACTTCAATACCCCTCGGCCTCGGCAACGGCGGTGGTGTTGCTACTGACAGTCCTGATCACCATCGGGATCATGCTGCGCTTTGTCGACGTGCGAAAGGAGCTGTGAATGGAACGGCGCTCGCCCGGCTTTTACGTCCTCGCCGCCTTCTTCGCGCTGTTTTTACTGTTTCTCTACGGTCCCACCGTCACCATCGCCACCCTGTCGTTTCAGGGGCCGCAAGGCGGGCTGACCTTCCCCATGAACGGCGTCTCGACCCACTGGTTTGTCGATCTCTTTGAGGAGCAGGCGGTCGGTGACATCTGGGGCTCGTTTGCGCGTTCTCTCACCCTGGGCCTGATGGTGATGGTCACCACCGTCGTGGTCTCGGTGATGGGCGGCTTGGCGTTTCGCACCCGCTTTCCGGGCTCCACGCTGCTGTTTTATCTGGTGGTGGCCTCGCTGGTGGTGCCCTCGATCCTGATCTCGCTCGGCGTCGGGCTGGTCTTCAACCGCCTCGATTGGGACGTCCATTGGACCACCTCCGGCTTTGGCGCCCAACTCACCTGGACGCTGCCGTTTGGCCTCTTGATCATGTTCGCCGTCTTCAACCGCTTCGATAAGGCCTACGAGGAGGCTGCGCGCGACCAAGGGGCCAGCGCTTGGCAGACGGTACGCTTTGTCGTACTGCCCATCATCGCGCCGAGCCTGATCGGGGTGGCACTGTTCGGCTTTACGCTCAGCTACGACGAGTTCGCGCGCACGCTCTTGACCGCGGGCAGCTACAACACGCTGCCCTTGGAGATCTACGGCATGACCACCAACGTCACCACGCCAGTGCTCTATGCGCTTGGCACGTTGACGACCGTGTTTTCGTTTCTGATGGTCGGCGTTTTTCTCGCGGCGGTGCTGCTCACCAACCGCCGTCGCGCCCGCCGGGCTGCCCGCTGATGCGGGTGTTGGTACTCAATCCCAACGCAACCGAGAGCATGACCGCCTCCATCGCCGCAGCGGCGCGCGAGGCCGCGGCCTCGGATGTCGAGATCGTCGCGCGCACCAATGTGGACGCCCCCCCGGCAATCCAGGGCCCCGAGGACGGCGCCGCCGCCGTGCCGGGCGTACTGGCGCAGATTGCGCGGGCTGCGGCGGAAGGCTTTGACGCCGCCATCATCGCCTGTTTCGACGACACCGGCCTGGAGGAGGCGCGCGCTGGCGCACCAATCCCGGTGATCGGTATTGGTCAGGCAGCGTATCTCGCGGCCATGGTCCACGGACGGTTTTCGGTGATCACCACGCTCCAGGTCTCGGTGCCGGTGATCGAGGACAACATCGCGCGCTACGGTTTTGGCGGACAATGCGCCCGGGTGCGCGCCAGCGGCCTGCCGGTCCTCTCGCTGGAGAGCGCGCCCGAAGCCGCCCGCGAGAGACTGAGCGCCTGTGCCACGACAGCCGCACGCGAGGACGGCGCGCGCGCGCTGGTGCTCGGCTGTGCCGGCATGGCGGCTTTTGGCCCTGCCATGCGGGCAGCGTCGGGCTTGCCGACCGTTGACGGCGTGGCAGCCGCAGTCGGTCTGGCACGCACATTGGTCAAAGCGAGTGCCTAGAGCGATTTCAAAGGAGGTGGAAACACCGACTGGCTCGAAAATCGCGGTAAAATAACAGTCTATAGTATTGCATGTGATCCAACATTCACGCGCAATGCTGTAGACCGGCGCCCAAACATACTAAACTAATCAGTATGTTAAGGCACCGCGATAAAACAACACGTGAGAAGCACATAACCTGATGCAATCAGATCGGGAAGTGCTCTAAGAGCCCGTCCGACATAGGGATTAAGGTTTACAGTATGTTGCGCACCTGCGGAGGAGCATGTTGATGCTTGCGATGTAGAGGCAAGCGCGGGCGGTTTTGATCAGGCGCTCGCAATCCTTGTCGAGCCGACGGTTTCGGCCGAACCACGCGAAGGAGCGCTCGACGACCCATCGGCGGGGCAAGAGGACGAAGCCT
>JBCDHK010000388.1:0-3568 GCA_038750185.1 Pseudomonadota bacterium | reverse complement strand
GGCGATTCTGAGCGCCTTGGGGCATTCCTGGCGGCCAGCGGGGCTGAGGTCGACGATCTGACCAGGGCGGCGCAGGATCCGGAGTTTCTCGGCTTTGTGCTCGATTGTCTCCTGGCCGATGAGGCGGCGTTGATCGAGGCGTGCGCGGCGCTTGGCCTGGCGCCGGAGATGCCGATGCGCGCGCGGGCCGGTTTGCCAGGCGGTGCGCTGCCGCACTGGACCTGAGATGAGCGCGCCTCTTCAAACGCCGCCCGAGCCCGAGATCGAAGCGGCTGTGCTGGCCCAACTCGAAGCGCTGCCGCTCGATCCTGGGCGCCCGCTGCTGGCGGTCGATGCCGATGAGGTGCTGGTGCATCTGGCCGAGCATCTGGCGCGTTTCGTCTACGGCCTCGGCTATGAGATGCGCCTGACGCGCTATCGTCTCGACGGTGCGGTGCGCCGGCGCGATACGGGCGAGGTGGTGGCCTTTGCCGACACGCTGGCGCTGATCGATCGGTTTTTCCACGAAGAAGCCCACGCCCAGCAGGCCATCGAGGGGGCGGCGGAGGCGCTGGCGCGGCTCTCAGTCAAGGCCCAGGTGATGGTGCTGACCAATGTGCCTCGCCACGCCCGTGAGACCCGCATCGCCAATCTGGCCGGGCTTGGCATGGGCTATCCGCTGGTGGAGAACTCGGGCGGCAAGGGCCGGGCGTTGGCTTGGATGGCAGCGCGGGTGGCGGGGCCGGTGGTCTTTATTGACGACAGCCCCAACCAGATCGTCTCGGCTGCGCGCTATGCGCCGGAGGTGGTGCGGGTGCATTTCGTCGGTGCGCCTTATGTCACGGCGCTGATCCCCGAGGTTGGTGAGGCCCACCACCGCGTTGCCTCCTGGGCCGAGGCCGAGCCGGTGCTAGCTGCGGCACTTGGCTGAGCTTGCCCTCTGACGCCCGAGCGGGCATCCTAGGCCCATGCTGCCCCCTGGTTTTCTCGATGAACTCCGTAGCCGGTTGAGCCTCTCCGAGGTCGCCGGGCGCAAAGTCGTCTGGGACAAGCGCAAGTCCAATCCGGGCAAGGGCGATTGGTGGGCGCCGTGTCCGTTTCATCAGGAGCGCACGCCCTCGTTCCATGTCGATGACCGCAAGGGGTTTTACTACTGCTTTGGCTGCCAGGCGAAGGGCGATCTGATCGGCTTTGTCAAAGAGAGCGAGAACCTGTCGTTCATGGAGGCGGTCGAGCGCCTAGCGGCTGAGGCGGGCATGGAAGTCCCGCGCGAGCGCGATCCCCAGGCCGGCGAGCGCCGGGCGCGCGAGAGCCGTTTGGCCGAGGTCATGGAGCGCGCGGTCAAGCTCTACACTCAGGCGTTTCGCGCTGGCATGGGCGCCAAGGCGCGTGCCTATGCCGAGAAACGCGGGCTCGATCAGGAGACATTGCGGCGCTTTGAGATCGGCTACGCCCCCGATGCGCGCACCCGTCAGGCCGCGCATTTTCGCGAGGCGGGGCTCCTGGACGAGGCGATTGCCGCCGGCATCCTCGCCCGCCCCGAGGACGGCGGCGAGCCTTATGACCGGTTTCGCGACCGGCTGATGTTTCCCATCCGCGATCCGCGTGGGCGCTGCATTGCCTTTGGCGGGCGCGCGCTCTCGCCCGAGGCGCGGGCCAAGTATCTCAACTCGCCCGAGACCGAACTCTTCTCCAAGGGCCGCACGCTCTATAATCACGGGCCAGCGCGCGAGCGGGCGGGCAAGGCCGGGCCGCTGGTGGTGGCCGAGGGCTATCTCGATGTAATCGCACTCGACAGGGCAGGCTTTGCTGCAGTCGCCCCCCTCGGGACCGCGATCACCGAGGACCAGCTTCGCCTCATCTGGAAGATCGACCCTGAGCCCGTCATTGCCCTCGATGGCGACAAGGCGGGCCTGCGCGCGGCGCGGGCCTTGATCGACTTGGCGTTGCCCGGGCTTGGGCCGGGGCGCTCGCTCGGGTTTTGCCTGATGCCCGAGGGGCAGGACCCTGACGATCTGCTCCGTGCCCAAGGGCCTGAGGCGGTGCAGGCGCTCATCGGCGCGCCGGTGCCGCTCATCGAGATGCTGTGGCAGCGCGAATTGGGTGAGCGGGCGCCTGACACACCTGAGGCACGCGCGGCCTTCGATGCGCGTCTGAGGGCTGCATTGTCGCGCATCGGCGATCCTTCGGTGCGCACGCATTACGCCGAGGCAGTACGCGAGCGCCGCCGGGCGTTGTTTCGCGGGCCTGAGCGCGGCTCCGGCCAAGGGCGTGCCTATGCCGGGCGCGGGCGCTGGCGCCAGCCCGAGGGCGCGGCCGAGGCCACCCGCCGCTCAGGGCTTGCCCGTGGCAGCGATGGCGAGGCGGCGACGCTGGCGCGCGAGGCGGCGATCTTGCTCCTGGCCGCGGCCAACCCGCAAGCCGCAGCACCCCTGGCCACGCCCTTGGAGGACATGCCGCTGGAGACGGCGGACTTGGAGGGCCTGCGCGCGGTGCTTCTCGATGCGCTAGCCGAAGAGGGCAGCGATCCCTGGCCTGCCGCCGAGGCCGCCCTCGGGGCTCCACGCCTCAAAACCCTGCAAGCGCTTGCCCCTTTGCGTGCCCTGGCGCCTCTGGCCCGCGACCCCGCCCAGGCCGAGCCCATGCTGGCCGAGATGATCGCCCGCCATGCGGCGCTGACGGGCGCGCGGCGCGAGTTTGCCGAAGCCCGCGCCGATCTGGCCGAGGCCGAGGGCGAGGACTGGACCTGGCGTGCGCGCCAGGCCGGCGAGCTGCCCCAGCGCGTCGACGGGCAGGCCCTCAAGGACAGCGCGCCCGACGCCGAAGCCCCCAGCGCCATCGAGCGCATGCTCGCGGATGCGGCAAAGGGCACCTATGCTAGAAAAAATCGTCGCAGCCCCTCTTAGAATTGCACCCTGTCGCGCTAACTCTGTTATCACTCCGCGCCAAATCGTGGGCCGAATCGTGGGTAATGGCACAGAGGCCGGTCGAGCGAGATCGGCGCTGGCCTGAAGGTCGTTGCCCAAGCCGCCACCTGCGCGAGCCTTAAGACGAAGGAGATCGGATGGCGCCCAAGGACGAGGAACAGACCGAGCAGGAGACCCAGGAGAGCCCGGGGCCGATGCTCGATATGACCCAGGCGGTCATCAAAAAGATGATCGCCAAGGCCAAGGCCAAAGGCGTCATCACCTACGACGAACTTAACCGCGTCCTGCCCTCGGATCAGTTTTCCTCCGAGCAGATCGAGGACGTGATGGCGCTGCTCTCCGAGATGGGGGTCAACGTCGTCGAAGAAGACAGCACCAACGAGAGCGAAGAGCAGCCCGAGAGCGCGGCGCGCGAGGTGGTGCCGGTCCAGAAGGAAGCCGCCGAGACCACCGACCGCACCGACGATCCGGTGCGCATGTATTTGCGCGAGATGGGCACGGTGGAGTTGCTCTCGCGCGAGGGCGAGATCGCCATCGCCAAGCGGATCGAGGCCGGGCGTGCCACCATGATCGGCGGACTTTTCGAGAGCCCGCTCACCTTCCAGGCCATCACCATCTGGCGCGACGAGCTGATCGAGGAAAAGATCCTGCTGCGCGATGTG
>JBCDHK010000387.1:0-3577 GCA_038750185.1 Pseudomonadota bacterium | reverse complement strand
TGCCAGGCCATCGGGCGCACGGGCGTAGGCCTTCTCGCCCATGCCGTGGAGGAAGCGCATTACCTCGCCTTCTACCGCCTGTTCCTCGACGCCTTTCGCAGCGGCAAAGGCGAGCCCTACACCGGCACCGAGCGCCTTCAGGCCGCATTAGAGGCCCAAGGCGCAAAGGTCGAGGCCCAAGACATCGTCTACGACACCGCCGCGCCCGAGAGCGAAACCGCGGCGGTCGAGGGATTTCTCCAGCGCTGTGTGTTCGACAACAGCGTCCCGCTCGCCGCCATGCTGGAGCACCCGCTGACCGGCCCCTACCTGGCCGCCTGCCGCCAAGACGGCGTCTGGCGCTTTCGCCAGCGCGTGCGGCTGTTGCTCGTGCGGGCCTGATCCATCCCCTTTCAGCCGCACACACCGCGCGCCCTATCCCGGGCGCCGGGTGCCGCCAACCGGAGCCCAAGCCCCATGCGCGATCTCGCTGCCCTCGAAACCGACTGGACCCGCCGCCTCGACCGCGGCGAAGCGCCCGATGCCGCCGCCTTGCGCGCCCATCTCCTGGCTGTTCATGCCCGCCCTACCGGCTTTACCGAGTCCTGCGCGCGCCGCTGCCTCGATGGTGAGGGGCGCAGCAGCTACGCGCTGCTTGCCGATCTGGTCGCCCCCGGCGAACGCGTCCTCGATCTGGGCTGTGGCTCGGGCCCCTTGCTGGAGCTGATCCACACCCGCCACGGCACGGACGTCACCCTGGCCGGTCTCGACATGAGCGCCGACGAACTGGCCTTGGCGCGTGCACGCCTTGGAGACGACACGGTGGCGCTCCACCAAGGGCTCGCCCAGGAACTGCCCTTTGCCGATGCCACCTTCGACACCGTGCTCTGCCACTGGGCGCTGACGCTCATGGACCCGGTCGCGCCCGTCCTGACCGAGGTCGCGCGGGTGCTGCGCCCTGGCGGGCGGTTTGCCGCTGTCGTCGACGGTCCCATGGCGAGCGCGCCGGGCTACGAGGAGATCCACGACATCGTCTACACCCGCGTCGCAGCCGCCCATCCGCGCTATGGCAGTGTCGATTTGGGCGATCCGCGCGTGCGCAGTGCCGAGGCGCTCTCGGCGCTGGCGCTGGAGTGCATGGGCACCGGCGCCCACGCCACCACGACCGCGGCAGTGCTCACCCTGGAAGGCCCGCCCGACGTGCTGGCTTGCGAGGCGGCGGGGTTTTTCTACGCCTTTCTGGTGCTCTCTGCCGAGGCGCGCGCCGAGACGCTAGCGGCGTTGGAGGCGTTCTTTGCCACGCCGGGGCCAGCCCAGGGCCGCTATGCCATGCCGGTGACGCTGTTGAGCGTGCAAAAGAGCGGCGCGGCCTAACCCGCGCGGCTTATGGGCAGAGGATCACCCGCCCATCAGCCTCGCGCGCGCAACCAGCCTCGTCGATATAGCGTCCGCCGGGCTGGCTAAAGCCACGCAGGTCAGATTGTGGTCCCGCCGCCGCTGCCGGGCGCGTCGTAGGAGCGGGGCGCGCCGTCGGGCGCCGCCCGAGCAGCAGATCGGCATCCGTGCGGCTCAGCACCCCCACCGGACGCCTCGCAGCACGCTGCCAAGCGGTGATGGCGGCGCGGGTCTTGGGGCCGAAGATCGCATCGATGCCCCCGGTGTCATAACCCAGCACGCTGAGACGGCGCTGCACGGCGCGGCGCTCATCGGCGGTGAGGGTGGCCGGGACCGAAGCCGTCTCGCCAACCGTGGCCAGACGGGCCAGCGCCCGCCGCGCCTCGGCGACCTCTTCGGCTGCACTCTCGCCGTGGCGATCCAAAAACACCTGCCACGACTGCGCCGTGCCGAGCGTGCGGGCAAAGCTGTAATCGGCCTTGAGCTGCGCCTCTGCCGCGCTTGGCGGGGTGAGCCCTGCCGGCACGGGCGCCGGCGGGGCCGCCTCGCCCGGCACAAAGGCATACTCGCCCAGCATCTCGTCGTAATAGGCTGGCACCTGACGGTGATTGCGCGTGCCCGCCAACGCCGCCACATCGCGGCGCAACTGCACAGCCAGTTCGCGCAGGCCAAGCCCCGGCTGCTCGATCAGTGGTAGCAGCGACCGGGTAAACACCGAGTTGGTGTCCTCATCGGCATCGGAGAGCTTGTCGAGCGCGATCTGCCCAGCACCAGCCGAAAATAGCACGAACGAGCCCTCCGGCGGCGCCACGCGCGCCAAACCACGCCCCCCAATCACACTGCGCCCATTCGGCCCCTTAAACGGATTATCGCGGCAGGCATCGACGATGGAGACGCTAAGCCGCGCCCCAGTTTCGCGAAAACGCTCCAACAGGCTGGCCAGTTCGATGGCCTCGGCCTCGACGAAATCGGGCGAGGGCGCCTCAAAACCCGGAATATCAGCGGGCAGCAAAAAGTTGCGCCCATCGATCTCGACGCCGTGCCCGGCGTAGAAGAACACCACCACATCGTCCGCTTCCACGCTGGCGGTAAAGGCCGCAATGGTGCGCGATAGGGCGCGCCGGGTCGGGTTTTCGGCGTACACTACGTCATAGCCCACCCCTTCGAGCGCCTTGGCCATGGCGGCGGCGTCATTGACGGCGCGCTCCAGCGAGACGACATTTTCATAGTCGTCGACGCCGATGACCAAGGCGCGCAGGGCGGCGCTGGCGGGCAAGGCGGGCGCGAGCGAGAACACGGCGATCAGGGCGAGGGCTGCGAGGGCGCGAAGCGAAGACGGCATGGCGGGATCCTGGTGGCTCTGGCGCAAGGCGGCGCGGATGGATCAGCGAACCGGGCCGAGGATCACCGGTCCATCGGGGAGGCGGCTGCCCGGCGCGGGAAAATGGCGGCGCGCGCGAAACACGGTGCAAAACGCCCCTGCGCGCTCAAACACGATGGTTTGGCCTTCGGGGCCGTCGAAGGCATGGCCGCGCCGGCGTGCCACCGAGGTGTCGCTGATCTGGCGGTCGAGCACCAGCACACCCTCCTGATAGCACGACAAGCGGGCGCTGCTGCGCTCGGCCTCGACACTGGCCGGCAGGATCGACGCCGCCAACGCGGCCAGCAGGATAGGAACGGATCTGGGCATCGAAACCTCCAGGTAGCAGCGCAGCTCAGCGCCGCGCGATGGTAACGCGGCGGTTGCCGGGGTGGCGCGGCGCATCCGGATAGCAAAGCCGCGTCGAGGCATGGCCCACAGCGCGCAGTCGCGTGGGATCGATGCCAAGCTCGACCAGACGATTGGCCACCGAGAGCGCGCGCTCGACCGAGAGCGGCACGTTGATGTCGTCGCCGCCGCTCACGTCGGTGTGGCCCGAGATGTCGATGGCGATGGACGGCTCGGTCTTCAGCGCCGCCGCCAGATCGACGATGAAGCGATCGAACGAGGGTGGGATGCGCGACGAGCCGAGGGCAAAGCGGGTCTGAAAATCGATGTGGTTTTCCGAGTAGACCGTGCAGGGCGCCAGGGCGTCCGAGGCGCCCCAGCAAGCCCGCCCCCAGCGCCAAGCCAAGCCCAAGCCGACCCGCGTGGCGCGGATCCCAAGCGCCTCGGACGCCCTGGCGCCCTGCACGGTCTACTCGGAAAACCACATCGATTTTC
>JBCDHK010000386.1:0-3593 GCA_038750185.1 Pseudomonadota bacterium | reverse complement strand
GCGCGGCGCAAGTGGGTTGGATCGTCGAGATCCTCGCACAGCATCAGCGACTGGCCAACCACCACCGAGAGCAGGTTGTTGAGTTCGTGGGCCACACCGGCGAGCAACTCGCCAAGCGCGGTCAGCTTCTCGCTTTGAAAGGAGGCCTCGCGCCGGCGCGCCAGTTCGCGCTCGGCCGCGCGCTGCTCGGTGACATCGCGCCAAGCCAGCACGAAACCGCCGTCACTGGTGCGCCGCCGGTTGGCCTCGAAATGGCGCCCGTTGGGCAAGGCAAAGGCGTAGCCGCCTGCTGAGCCCTCCACCCAGCCCACCGCGCCCGGGGCATGATCTGCCTGCCGCGCCGCCGCCACCAGTTCGGCACTCGGCGTGCCGGGGACGAGACACTCGGCCAGAGGTGCATTGGCCTCCAGGTAGCGCTTGTTGGCGAGTAGCAGGCAGTCCTCGGCATCGAAGAGCGCAAAGCCCTGATCCAACGCCTCGATGGCATCGAGCAGGCGCTGGTTGAGGCTCTGGATCTCATCGCGCTGGGCGTGGATCTAGGTCATGTCGCGGGTCGAGGACACGATCAGTTCTTCGCCCTGGTAGTCGACGATGCGCGCCGAGATCAGCGCTGGAAACGCCGTGCCGTCGGCCTTGATCAGCCAGGTCTGGAAGTCGTCGAGCGCCTTGGTCGGCAGCAGTTCGGCCAGGAAATCCGAGCGGTCGAGCGTGTCGCGATAGAGCGCGTGCGCCGTCTCCACCGGCCCGAACAGCCGCACCCAGGCGGGATTGCGATAGAGGATGGTGCCATCACCAATCCGGCACATCATCAGATTGACCGCGCAGGCATCGAGCACCTCGCGCAGCATCAGATCACCGCTGGCGCGCAACTCCTCGGCCTCGCGCTGGGCGGTGATGTCGGTCTCGGTCAGCACGAAGCCGCCATCGCTGGCCAGATGCAGCCTGAGCCGGACAAAACGTCCCCCCCGGGCGCGCCGCCTCGACGGTGAGCGGGGCTTCGTTGCCGGCACCGAGATGGGCGTCGAGACTGTCGAGCCCGCGCGCCATGCCCCGCCGCCCGGCTTCGGCCAGAAACAGCGGCCAAGGCACCCCCGGCACCAGCATCTCCGCCACCCCAGGATAGCCGCGGCGAAAGCGTTCGTTGCAGAGCACTAAGCGGTCCTCGGCATCAAAGAGCGCAAAGCCCTCCGAGAGCGCCTCGATGCCCCCGAGCACGCGGCGCAGCAACGCCGTGGTCTCGCGCTCGCCCTGTTCCAGCATGGCTTCCATCCTCATACGCCCCAGCCTGGACGCTGCGTGTTTCGCTAGTGTGTCCACACCAGCGCAGTCTGTTTCAACTGTTACAGCATGCCGGGGGCAGCGATTAGCATCGAGGTGGAGCGAGGAGTACGTTGGTCATGCCCGGGCAAAACCTTTACGAGAAATACGGCGGCTTCGCCCAGATCAATCGCATCGTGATGGCCTTCTACGACGCGCTGCTCGATTCGGACGAAATCGGCCCCTATTTCGACGACGTCGACATGGTGCGCCTGATCGACCACCAGACCAAGTTCGTCGCAGCCCTGATGGGCGGGCCGGCCCAGTTCGATGATGAGCACCTTCACCGCGCCCACGCCAGGCTCGCCATCACCGACACCCATTTCGACGAGATGAAGGCGATCCTGGCCGAGACGCTGGACGCGCATGGCATGGCGAGCGAGGACATCGAGACCGTACTCGGTGCCATCGAGATGCGCCGGCGCGTCGTCGTCGCCCAGCCGGCCATGAGCTGAGGCCGATGTCGCTCCAGGCGATCAACGAGCAACTCCTGCGCGCGGTCGGGGTCGGGGTCGCGCTCTTCGACATCGAGGCGCGGCAGTTGCGCTTTGCCAACGACGTGTTCGCAGCCTGGTTCGAGGAGGCCGAGATCGGCGCCGACCTCGCCACGCTGTTTCCCGATCTCGACACCGACGCGCTCACCGAGACACTGGCCACCGGGCGCCGTTTCAGCGCCGAGGTGCGCTTTCGCAAGAAACGCCGCACCACGGTGATCGCCCAGGTCTTCACCAGTGCCACCCTCGGCGACGAGCGCCTGATCGTGCTGGAGTGCCAGAACATCTCGCGCATTCGCGAGTTGGAGGCGATGATCGAGAGCTACTCGACCATGGTCGAGCGCAACACCCGCGAGATCCAGCGCGAGAAGGAGCAGGTGGAAAAGCTCCTGCTCAACATCATGCCGCGCGCAGCCTATGAGGAGTACAAGGCCTTCGGCGCCGTCGCCCCCAGCGCTATGAGAGCGTGAGCGTGCTCATCCTCGATTTCGTCGATTTCGCCCAGCGCAGCCAGGAGCTGGCCCCGGCGACGCTGGTCGGCGAGCTCAACGAGCTGACCGGGGCCTTCGACCGCATCGGCGAGCAGTTTGCCTGCGAGCGCATCAAGACCACGGGCGACACCTACCTCTGCGTCTCGGGGATGCATGATCCGGGCGTCGATCATGCGGGCGGCGTTGCCCATGCGGCGGTGCGGTTTCTGCGCTATCTGGAGCGGCGCAACGCCAATGCCGAGACCGTCTGGCAAGCCAGGATCGGCTTAGCGACGGGGCCGGTGGTGGGCTCGGTGGTGGGCGGACAGAAATACGTCTACGATATCTTCGGCCCGGCGGTGAACGCGGCCTTGCAAGCGCGCGCCCATGCCAGCGCCATGGAGGCGCTGCTTGTGCCCCAGGACGGGGCAGCGCTGCCAACGGGCCTGTCGCTGCACTCAGCCGAGGCGCCGGAGGCTGGGCCTCTGGGTTTGGTACGCTTGATGGCTGAGCCCTGATCGGGGCTTATGGCGCGGCCTCGCCAAGGGCTGCTTCCAGGTCTGCGTGCTCTTGGCAGGTGCCGCAGAGCGTCTTGAGGCGCGACAAGTTTGCCAAGGCCTTTTCCACATTGCCCTGCTGCAAGAACAGCTTGCCCTGGTACGACAACGTCGCGCGGTGATTGGGATCGAGCGACAGGGCGCGGGCGTAGTGAGTGGCGCTGAGGTCGAGGTCGTCCATTTTGCGATGGACATAGCCAAGCAGATTAAAGACGTCCGCAGTATTCGGGGCATCGAGAGCCAACTCTTCGAGCAAGGGCAGCGCCTCGCAGTATCTATCGTCCTCGATCAGGCGCACGCTCTCGGCCAGGGCGGCGGCCGAGGCCGGGTCCAGGGCAGCGGGCGGGGCCAGGGCCGTGGGCGCCGACAGCGCAGCCGCTGGGAGCGCCATCAGGGCGAGCGTGGCAATCGAGCGCTTCATGGTGTCCTCTCTTGGTCGCTGCTGGGCGCGGGGTGGTGAGTGGGTTGCACCCAATATAACTTGGTACGATGCGGCGCGCACACAAACTGGTTTGATCGCCGGCGCGACGGGTGCATGCTGAGGGGCCGCTTTTGCGATGCCCGGGCGCTGGGCGGTTTTGCTCGGTCCCTGCCGCACCGATGGTCTCCAAGAACCGGGTTACCGACAGAGAGGTCCCCATGTGCCATCCCGTGATCCTGGAATACGTCAAAGGCCGTGCCTTGAGCCGGCGCGATCTGTTCAGAGGCTCTGCCGCCGCAGGCGCAGCCCTGGCGGTTGCCGCCGCCGCGCCCCG
>JBCDHK010000385.1:0-3599 GCA_038750185.1 Pseudomonadota bacterium | reverse complement strand
GTGCGGCGCGCCGATGCCCGCAGCGCCGGTATCAACAGCCCCGACGAGGTAGCCCATCGCTTCCAGCGCAGGGTGTAGAGCAGACAGCCAGACGAGCCCATCTTGGCCCGCCACCTGCTCTCCAAAAATCCAGTCAGGGCGAGCCGCGTCGACGTGAGCGAGCCAGACCGGGGCGAGATGGCGGGGGTCTGCGGCGCCGAGCCGCTTGCCGGCTGCGCTCCAGGGCTGGCAGGGCAGGCTTGCGGTCCAGACGGGGAAGTCGTCTGGCCATCCTGCGAGCCGGAGGGCGTAGGGCCACCCTCCGATGCCGGCGAAGGCGTGGAAGGTTCGGGCTCGTCCCAGAGCGGCAGCATCAAAGTCTGCGATGGATCTGGCATCGACGTCTCCCGGTGGCAGGTGGCCGGCTTCGATCAGGGCGCGCAGCCACGCGGCGACCTTGGGGTCGTTGTCGTTGTAGAGGGTGGCGCTGCTCATGCCGCGTCCTCCAGATCGCCGTCATCCGTGCACTCACCATCGTCGGCCTGGCAAAGCGCGCCCTCTAGATCGAACAGCCCCGGCCCCATGCGCTCAACGCGCTCGCGTAACTCGCGGCGGCTGTAGCGCTTGGACCAACAACCGCCAGATCCTGTCGTCAGGCTCTGCGCCAGCGCCTCCATCCGCTCCCACCAAGCGTGGCGCTCGCGGTGGTCGCGAGCGAGGGCGGCAAGGAACGCCTCTGATTTGAGGAAACACCCATCGCAGTTGCCGAGCGGCGTTTTGCCGGCCACGTTGGGCAGGTGCAGATCGAATGGCTGAGTTTGCCAGAAGGCGGTGACGTGTTGCTTTGTGATGCCTGCTCCGGCCAGCGGATACCAGCGCTCCCAACGCTCGCGCTGCTGGGCTGGGCGCAACCGGCACTGCTCGTCTGCACGGATACCAATGGCTGCGGTCCAGTGCTCCCAGCCAAGCGAGCGCAGGTAATCGCGCGCGGGGCGCACCTTGAGTTCCTGGGTGCAGATGCGAAAGCGTTGGTTTGGCAGGAAGCGCTTTTGCCGGATAAGCGCCTCGAATGGCTCGCCCTGCTCGGAGGCGCCTTGTCTGCCAGTAATCGTGAAGCGCTGCCCGGAGGCGCCAGGGCGATACTCCACCCAGGCAATCGGCACCGACCAGCGCTGCCCAACCTCGGCCACGAAGTCCAGCGTCTCGGGCATTTCGCGCCCAGTGTTGGCGAAGACGATCTGCACGCGGTCCTCGTCGCGCATGGTATCGCCGTTGGCATCAAGCAGTCGCCGTAGCATGTAGGCGGACGTGCGCCCGCCCGAAAAGCTGACCTGGACGAGGCCGGGGGGCAATGTGAAGGCGCCGCTCACAACAGCTTCTCCCCTTCCTCCAACTGGCCGTAGTCCTGTGCAATCTCCCACATCAGGGCGATCTGCTCATCGGCAAAGGCTTGGGTCATCTTCCTGCGCTCGACGAGACCAGGGTAGACGCGCACGCGCTGGCGCACCTCGCGCTCAGCTGCGGCGCGCTTCTCGGCGGCGGTGAAGGTGCGGGCGCGGTCAGTCATTGGCGCGTCTCCGCATGCGGTTTTGATGAATGGCGATCCGACGCTCGACACCAAGCACCAGCCCTTCGTTGAGCATGCCTGCTGCCTTCTCATGATCGCCCTCCATGACAAGCAACAGCGTTGCGGAGACAACGTGGTCCAGCGTGAACATGATCATGGCCCGGTCCGCTACCGGGTCTCTGCCGTCGACGATTGAATGAAGCGCAGCAATCGCGCGCATGCCGTCTTTCTGCGACTCATCCATCGGCGACCTCTTCAAGCGTGGCGGTAGACCCAAGAATGCCGCGTTCGGCGCGAAGCATTTTCTTGATCGCCCCTGCGATCTCTCCAGCCTCTTCAGCCACCTCGACAGCACGTAACGCGACGTCGATCTGATCGCTGCCAGGCCACTCTTCTTGGCGTGCGACGTTTGCACTTCGCAGTTCTGAAAAGTCCATAAATGCCCCTCAAATCCGTATCGGCATGGCGACGATCAACAAGTCGTCGCGCTCGGGTGCGGAGAAGCGGCTTACCTCGCCGGCGCCATTCGTCGTCAGCACGAGGTCGTCACCACCGCGGAGGCATTTGCAGATTTCGAGCAGGTAGCTCGCGCGAAAGGCTATCGTGAACGCGCCTGCATCCTCGGAGGTGCAATCAATCGACTGGCTAGCTGTGGCGGACTTGTTGGTTGAGCGCGCATGGACACGAAGCTCGCCACCCTCGAATGACAGCGAGACCATCTGATCGCCGCCGTCGCCAGCCGAAGACACCAGATCAACAGCCGCCTGCAACGCGCTGGCGCTGAGGTGGCGCTCTGCACCAGCCTTGATTGGAATGGTGCGCGCATAGTCGGGATACTGCCCGTTGATAACCTTGGACGTCAGCTGCGCTTCGCCGGCCTCGACGATGATCGCTTCCTCAGTGGTGGTGAGACGTGCCTCGGAGGCGCCGTCCAGCAGCGTCTGCAATGCTTGGCAGGTGCGCAGGGATACTATTACGCCCGGGAGCGCCTTTCCACCTTCGGGCAACGCAACGTCCTGGTAACACAGAAGGTGGCCATTGGTGGCGACCCCGCGAAGCGTCTCGGCAGGTGAGGCGTGCAGGTAGATACCGTTTAGATATTGGCGCGAGTCGCCGCGGCCGGCAGCGAATTGCGGCACCGAAAGCACCCGTGCCAGCGCCTCTGGATCTATCGCGACCTTGGCGCCTTCACCCCTGACCGACATCATCGGAAAATCACCGGGCGGCAGGGTCGGAAGCTCAAAGCGCGCTCGACCTGCCTTGAGCGTGCAAGTCGTGCCATCGAGGGCAATCTCGACCTGGGCGCCAGCGGGTGCGCGGTGCAAGAACTGGTGCAGAGGCTCGCCCGGCACCGTGACGACACCGCGCTCGATAACCTCAGCAGCGACCGTGTTGAGATACTGCATATCGAGGTTGGTTGCCGTCAGGCACAAATCACCATCCATTGCCCCCAGGTGAACATTGGCCAAAATCGGGATGATGTTCTTGCGGTCTATGATGGCCCTAGACACCCTGGTCGCGGCAAGCAGGGCGTCGCGCTCGACGGTCAGCCTCATTTGGTGCTTCCGAACAAGATGCACTCGACCGGGCGCGCGCTCAGATAGTTAATGGGGCGGCGATAGGGGGCAATTTGACGACAGCGCGATAATTTCGCAGCCTCATCCTGGCTCACTGCGGCCACGATAGCCGGGGGCTCGAAGTGATCATGGGGAACGGTCTGCCATAGCCACATGGTGGGCAAAATCGGTGCCGATGGATCGATTTCCTGCCAGTGGCCGCGCTGCTGCAGCACCAAGTTGGCGCTGCCTGCGCCGGACAAGTCAGCAAGCATTTGGATCTGCTCGCGCGACAAACTGGAGCAGGAGGATGCTTGCGGTATCTGATTGAGGGCCGACCAAAGTTCTTTCACAACCCAGCCTCCTTGTGAGCGAGCCCCTCAAGAGCGGAGATCATGGCGACGATAGCCTCGCCTGCCGCACGGTGTTCTTCAGGCACAGCAGCCAACTGCTCGCGCAACTCAAGCGGCCAGTTGGGATAGGGAAGCCCGCCCGCC
>JBCDHK010000384.1:0-3616 GCA_038750185.1 Pseudomonadota bacterium | reverse complement strand
TTGGTGTTTAGCCGCGGCGGCATCGTGGCTGATCTGAGCGGCGTGGCGCTTTCCACCGAGTCGCTGATCCAGGCCGCCTCCGCCGGCGACGCCCCTGCCACAGCTTTGGGAGCCTGAGCCCATGCAATCGCTCGACTCGGACGCGCTGGAGCCGACCAAGGCTGATCTCAAAGGGCTGAGCACGGCAGCTAAACTGCTGCGTCTGGTACCGGTCTACGGGCTGGTCATCCTGATGCTGGGCTTGATCGCGCTGTTCTCGATCCTGTTGCCCGATACCTTCCCGACGCTCCTCAACCTGCGCGCCATCGTCTCCGACAAAGCCATCATCGCGCTGCTCTCGCTGGCGGCCATGATCCCCATGGTGGCCGGGCGGATCGATCTGACGGTGGGATATGGCATCGTGCTCTGGCATGTGCTGGCCATTTCGCTCCAACTGATGGGCGTGCCCTGGCCCCTGGCGGTGGTGTTGGTGCTGGCCATGGGCGCCTTTGTCGGTTTTTGCAATGGTTTCCTGGTCGAGGTCGCCAAGATCGACGCCTTCATTGCCACACTCGGCACCGGCACCGTGCTCTATGCGCTAGCGCTTTGGCACACCGGCGGGCGGCAAGTGGTGGGCGTGCTTGATCCGGGCTTCTATGCCATCAACGGCACTTTTGTGATGGGGCTGCCGATCACCGGGTTTTACGTACTGGCGATCACCATCGGGCTCTGGCTGGTGTTGGAGTACACGCCCATCGGGCGCTACCTCTATGCCATCGGCGCCAACCCCAAGGCGGCTGAACTCAACGGCATCCCCAAACGCAAGTTTGTCGTCGGCGCCTTCGTCACCTCGGGGCTGCTGACGGCGCTGGCCGGGGTGATCCTGGCCTCCAAGCTGCGCATCGGGCAGGCCAGTGTGGGCCTTGAGTATCTCTTGCCCGCCCTGGTCGGCGCGTTCCTTGGTTCGACCACCATCAAACCGGGCCGCGTCAATGTCTGGGGCACCATCGTCGGGGTGGTGATCCTGGCGGTCGGCATCTCCGGCATTCAGCAATTCGGCGGCTCGTTCTGGGTCGAGCCGATGTTCAACGGCGTCACGCTGCTGGTGGCCATCGGCATCGCCGGCTACGCCCAACGCCGCAAAGGCGCGGCCAAGAAATAGCAATCCTCGGGAGGATCCCATGTTGAGACGCACCCTACTGATGTCCGCCGCCGTGCTGGCTCTGGCGGTACCGGCCCAGGCCGATCCGGTGGCCGAGGCCATGGCGCTGGTCGAAAAGCACGCCGGGCAGAAGACCGCCTGGGACGGCCCGACTTCGGGCCCCGCGGCTGCTGCGGACAAGACCGTGGTCGTCCTGGCAGCCGATATGAAAAACGGCGGTATCTTGGGCGTGACCAACGGCGTCGAAGAAGCCGCCGCCGCCATCGGCTGGGAGGTGCGCATCCTCGATGGGGCGGGCTCGGTCTCGGGACGCACGGCGGCCTTTGGCCAGGCCATGGCGCTCCAGCCCGATGGCATCATCGTCAACGGCTTCGATCTGGTCGAACAGCAGGCAGCCTTGGAGCAGGCCGTCGCCGCCGGCATCCCAATCGCCGCCTGGCATGCCAGCCCCAACATCGGCTGCAATCCGGCAGAGGGCGTCTCGGTCAATGTCTCGACCGATGCCATGGAGGTCTCGGCCTCGGCGGCGCAATGGGCCTTTGCCGATGCCGGAGGCAAGCCCGGCGTGGTGATCTTCACCGACTCGACCTACTCCATCGCCATCGCCAAAGCCGACCGCATCAAAGAGGAGATCGAGCGTCTCGGCGGCACCGTGCTCGAATACGTCGACACCCCGATCGCCGACACCTCCAGCCGCATGCCGACACTGACCACCGCGCTCCTCCAACGCCACGGTGCCAAATGGACCCACGCGCTGGCGATCAACGACATCTACTTCGACTTCATGGGACCCTCGCTGGCCGCAGCCGGCATCGCAGGCGACGGCGCGCCCAAGGCCGTGGCGGCAGGTGATGGCTCGGAGAGCGCCTATCAGCGGATCCGCTCAGCCCAGTACCAAGCCGTGACCGTGGCCGAGCCGCTCAATCTGCAAGGCTGGCAGCTGGTGGATGAGCTCAACCGCGCCATGCAAGGCGAGGCTTGCTCGGGCTACATTCCGCCGCTCCATGTCGTGACCGCCGACAACATCAGCTTCGACGGCGGCGAGCGCAACCTGTTCGATCCGGGCAACGGCTACCGCGAGGCCTATGCCGAGATCTGGGGCAAATAAGCCCCGCAAGAGCCCACCGGAGCGACAACAGTAGCGAGCCCGCCATGAGCCAACCCCAACCCATCGTCACCATGCACGCGATCACCAAACGCTTCGGCGGCGTGACCGCGCTCTCCGAGGTCGATCTCGAAGCCTATGCTGGGGAGGTGTTGGCCATCGTCGGCGACAACGGCGCGGGCAAGTCGACGCTGATCAAGATCCTGACCGGCGTCTACCAGCCCACCGAGGGCGAGATCCGCCTCGATGGGGCGCCGTTGGCCATGGGCTCGCACTCGGACGCCATCGCGGTGGGCATCGATGCGGTCTATCAGACACTGGCACTGGCCGATCACCTCGATCCGGCGGCCAACATGTTTCTCGGCTCGGAACTGACGCGCACCATCGCCGGGCTGGAGTTGCTCGATAACCGGCGGATGCGCTCCGAGGCGGTGCGGGAGCTGAACGACCGCCTCGGCGTGACGCTGCCCTATCTGTCGGCGCCCACCGAGAGCCTCTCGGGCGGCCAACGCCAAGCCATCGCCATCGCGCGCGCCATCTACCACGCCGATCTGCGCGTTTTGGTGATGGACGAGCCCACCGCGGCGCTGGGGCCGCAGGAGACCGCACGCACCCTGGATCTGATCCGCACGCTGCGCAGCCAGGGCATGGCGATCATCCTGATCTCGCACTCCCTCGACGACGTGTTTGCGATCTCTGACCGCGTCCAGGTGATGCGCCGCGGGCGGCGCGCTGGGGTCGTGACCACCGCCGAGACCACCAAACAAGACGTGCTGGGCCTGATCGTCGGCGCCCAGGCCGCGGCGTAAGGAGCGCACCATGGCAACCGCGACCGCCACCGCGAAGAACCGCCTCGAACCCTACATGGCCATCGTAGCCCCCCTGTCGATGATCGCCATGATCCTGCTCGTGATGGGGCTGATGGAGCCGGCGCGCTACTTCCGCCTCTCCAACCTCAACATCATCCTCTTGGAGGCTGCGCTCTATCTGCCCATGGCCATGGCGATGACCTTCGTCATCACCCAGCGCGGCATCGATCTCTCCATCGGCTCGGTGGCGGCGCTGACGGGCATCTGCATGGCCTTCCTGATCAAGCAGTACGGCTTTCCGGCCTGGGTGGCCGTGCCTTTTGCCCTCGCCATGGGGGCGACGCTCGGCCTCATTAACGGCCTGGTCATCACCAAGTTCAAAGTGCCCGATCTGATCGGCACGCTGGCCATGGACCTGGTCTACCGCGGCTTTGCCCTGGTGCTCGCCGAGGGCCTGGTGCTGGCGCGCTTTCCCGATCTCGTCACCACCATCGGGCGGGGCGAGATCGAGGGCTTTCTGCCGGTGCCCGTCCTGATCGGCATCGCCACCATCCTGATCGG
>JBCDHK010000383.1:0-3621 GCA_038750185.1 Pseudomonadota bacterium | reverse complement strand
TACGGCGGCACCAAGCGCTGCGAAGCGGCGCTAGCCCGGGCCTTCGGCGCCGAGGAGGTGGCCCGCACCACTGCTTTGCAGACCAAGACCTTGCAGGCTTTACGCGCCTTTTGCCACGATCGTGGCCTGGGCGATCAGGTCCAGGGGGTGGGTGAGTTTCTGATCGGCCACTCGCCGCGCGCCACTGCCGCCATCCAGGCCAAGGACTGGGGCGAGCCCGTCGCCCCCTCCGGCCAACCCGACATCGCGCGCCATGGCGGTGTGCTGATCCGGCCCTGTTTCGGCATCCATCCACTGCGCCTGGTGCGTGCCATGGCCGAAGCCACTGAGGACGCGGGCGCTGCGATCCATCCCCGCTCCGAAGTCCACACCTGGGAGCGCCAGGGCAACGGCCATCGCTTGCTCACGACCGCAGGCGCCTTGCGCGCGACACGCGTGGTGGTGGCTGGCGGTGCCTTTACGCCCGAGCGACTGCACCCGCAGCTTGGCCAACGCGTGGTGCCGGTGATCTCCAACATCGCGGTGACGCGGGTGCTCACCACCGAAGAGCGTGCCCGCCACCCTTGGCTGGGCGCCGACCCTGCCGCCGATACCCGCCACATGCTGGCCTATTTTCGCTTGCTGCCGGAAAACCGGCTGCTGTTTGGCATGCGCGGCGATGCCCGCGGCTCGGCCAAGGGGGCGAGCGCAATGCTCTCGCGCCTCAAGACGCGCCTCGCCGCCGCCCTACCCGGCTTGGCTGAGGCCGAGATCGAGTACTTCTGGCGCGGCCCGGTCTGCACCACGGCCACGCTGCGCCCCGCACTTGGAGCGCTCACCGACGAGCCCACCGTCTACCACGGCTTTGGCTGGCACGGCTCGGGGATCGCCATGGGCACACTGGCCGGGCGTCTGCTCGGCGAACAGATCGCCGGTGCGCCCCCTGAGGCCATCCCCGCCCCCTGGCGCGGCCTGCCACCGCGCTTGCCACTGCCGGGCCTGCGCCCACTCTATGTGCGCACCGCCTTCGCAGGCTATGCCCTGGCCGATCGCTTGAGCTAAGGCGCGCAAAGGCGTGCAATGGGGCACGGAAATGGGCTAAGCTGCACGCGCGAACAGCCAGCCGAGAGACCCCGATGCAACAGCACGATCTGTTTTCCGACCCCCAGCCCGAACAGGACTACGGCGCCGAAGCCATCGAGGTGCTCGAAGGGCTGGAGCCGGTCAGAAAGCGCCCCGGCATGTACATCGGCGGCACCGACGAGCGCGCGTTGCACCATTTGGTCGCCGAAGTGCTCGACAATGCCATGGACGAGGCGGTGGCCGGCCATGCCACCCGGATCGAGGTCGAACTGGCGGCTGACGGCACGGCCAGCATCACCGACAACGGGCGCGGCATTCCGGTCGACCCTCACCCCAAGTTTCCCAAGAAATCGGCGCTGGAGGTGATCCTGACCACGCTCCACGCGGGCGGCAAGTTTTCGGGCAAGGCCTATCAGACCTCGGGCGGCTTGCACGGTGTGGGCATCTCGGTGGTCAATGCGCTCTCGGATCGCCTCCGCGTCGAGGTCGCCCGCGCCAAGACGCTCTACGCCCAGGAGTATTCGCGCGGCGCGCCCTTGGGCGGCTTGGAGACGCTGGGCCCCGTGCAAAACCGGCGCGGCACCACGGTGCGCTTTCACCCCGATGCCGAGATCTTCGGTGCCTCGGCGCGGCTGAAACCTGCACGCCTCTACAAGCTGGCACGCTCAAAGGCCTACCTCTTCGGCGGCGTCGAGATCCGCTGGCGCTGCGATCCCACGCTCCTGAAAGAAGGCGATGCCACCCCGGCTGAGGACAGCTTTCGCTTTCCCGGCGGGCTGGAGGATTTTCTGACCGCAGCCCTGGAGAAGACCGAGTTCATCGGCGAGCGCCCCTTTGCGGGCAAGGTCGAGTTTGCCGAGCGCTTTGGCCCCGAGACCGCAGGCTCGGTCGAGTGGGCCTTGGCCTTCACCCCCATGGCCGACGGCAGCGTCTCGGCCTATTGCAACACCATCCCAACGCCCGAGGGCGGCACCCATGAAGCCGGCTTCTGGGGCGCCATCGTCAAAGGGCTGCGCGCCTATGGCGAGTTGTCCCACACCAAAAAGGCCAAGGAAATCCGCCGCGAAGACGTCCAGGGCGCGGCCTCGGCCATGATCTCGGCCTTTATCCGCGAGCCGGAGTTCGTCGGCCAGACCAAGGACCGCCTCGCCACCGCCGAGGCCGAACGCCTGGTCGAAGGCGCCGTGCGCGACCGGCTCGATACCTGGCTCGGCAGCGATCCCAAGCGCGCCGATCAGATCCTGACGCTCCTCATCGAGCGCGCCGAAGAGCGCCAGCGCCGCCGCACCGAGAAGGACAAGGCGCGCAAGAGCGCCACCAAGAAACTCCGCCTGCCCGGCAAGCTAGCCGACTGCGCCCAGAACGCACGCGAGGGCACCGAGTTGTTCCTGGTCGAGGGCGATTCGGCGGGCGGCTCGGCCAAACAGGCCCGCAATCGGCAGACCCAGGCCGTGTTGCCCTTGCGCGGAAAAATCCTCAACGTCGCCAATGCCGCCGCCGGTAAACTGGCCCAAAACCAGGAGCTACAGGATCTCTGCCAAGCGCTCGGCACCGGCACCGGCGCGCGCTACAGCGACGACGACCTGCGCTACGAGCGCATCATCATCATGACCGATGCCGACGTCGACGGCGCCCATATCGCCGCCCTCCTGATGACGTTCTTCTTCACCCAGATGCGCGGTGCCATCGAGGGCGGGCACCTCTTCCTGGCCGCGCCCCCGCTCTATCGCCTCACTCAAGGGGCGACCTCGGTCTATGCGCTCGACGAGGCCGAAAAGGACGCCGTGCTGGCCAAGGGCCTCGGCGGGCGCGGCAAGATCCAGATCGACCGCTTCAAGGGTCTCGGCGAGATGCCCTTCAAGCAGCTACGCGAGACCACCATGGACCCAGGCCGGCGGCGTCTGATCCGCGTCTCGCTCGAAGACGAAAGCGAGAACGGCGGCGAGAACACCGCCCAATTGGTCGAGCGCCTGATGGGGCGCAAGGCCGAGCGGCGCTTCGAGTTCATCCAAGAGAACGCGCGCTTTGCCGAAGACCTGGACGTCTGACCCCTTGCAGTGACCTCGCAGCCAACCAGCGCCTCAAGCACGGCGCGCACGCTCACTGGGATGGCGCTGATGGTGGCGGCGATGGTCGTCGCCCCCGGTCTCGATGTCGTTGCCAAGCTGCTGATGGCGCGCCTCAGCCCGCTCGACGTCGGCTTTGGCCGCTTTCTCGCCCAGACGCTGGTGCTGTTGCCGCTGGCCCTGGCCCTGCGCCAGTGGTGCGCGCCGCGGCGCTCGCATCTTCTGGCTGGTCTTTGCCTCGGCGGGGCGCTGCTCTGTCTCAACCTTGCGCTGCGCGAGATGCCTGTTGCCAACACGCTGGCGATCTTCTTTGTCGAGCCGCTGATCCTCACCGTTTTGGCCGCGCTGGTGCTGGGCGAACGCCACGGCCAGCGCCGTCTCGCGGCGATGCTGGTTGGCCTTTGTGGCGTGGGGCTGGTGCTGCGCCCCAACCTCGGCGCTTATGGCTGGGCGGCGTGCTGGCCGCTGGGGGCGGCGTTTTTGTTTGCCGTCT
>JBCDHK010000382.1:0-3623 GCA_038750185.1 Pseudomonadota bacterium | reverse complement strand
TGGCTTTCAGGGCGGGGCCGAGATCGCCGCCACCCTCGATCACCTTGCCGCTTTTGCCCATCTGGCGGGCGTGGTCGAGGCGCATCTGTTCGATCTCTACCACGAGGCGACGCTGGGGCGGGCGGACGTGTGCGCCTTTCTAGCCGAGGCCAACCCCGAGGCGCTGGCGGCACTGCAAACGCGTTTCCAAGCCCTGCGCGAGGCCGGGCTTTGTCAGACGCGCTCCAACGCCATCGCGGCCGCGCTGGAGACCGAGGCGTGAGCGCGCCCTGCCGCCCCGAGCCCAAGGGCTGGTGTCCTGGCGCTCATCGCCCCATGGCCTCAGGCGACGGCCTGATCGTGCGGCTGCGCCCGCCGCTTGGGCGTCTGAGCCGCACACAAGCGCTGGCCCTGGCGGCGCTGGCCGAGCGCCATGCCGGTGGCGCGCTGGAGGTGACGAGCCGCGCCAATCTCCAGCTTCGCGGCGTGGCGGAGGCTGCCTATCCAATCCTAATAGATGCACTTGCATCTGAAAATCTGATCGAAGCCGATCCAGCGCGCGAAGCCCTGCCCCCTGTGCTCGTAGCGCCCCTCTGGCGAGAGGGCGACGAGACGGCACAGCTCGCCCTGGCGCTCACCGAAGCGCTGACCGCTCTGGCTGGCGCTGGCTTGCCGGCCAAGTTCGGCTTTGCTGTCGATGCGGGGGAGCGCCCGGCCCTTGGCGGCGCTGCTGCGGATATTCGTATCGAACGCACGGTAACGGGCGCTTTGCTGGTGCGCGCCGACGGTGCGCCGACGGGCGTTGCCGTTGGTGTCCACGACGCAGCCGCGCAGGCCCTTGCCCTAGCGCGCTGGTTTCTGGCGAGCGGGGGGGCGGCCTCGGGCCGAATGGCGCGCCACCTCAAGCACACTCCCTTGCCGGTATCGTTTGCTGGGGACACACCTCCAGCCGATCCTGCGCCACCGCTCAACCCAGGCCCCTCCGCGCTCGGCCCCGTCTACGGCGCAGCCTTTGGACGGATCGAGGCCGAGGCCCTCACCGATCTCCTCCACAAAAGCGGTGCAAAGGCGCTGCGCCTCACACCGTGGCGGCTGATTGTGCTCGAAGGCGCCACCAGCGCCCCCACGGTCCCAGGCTTCATCACCTGCGCGGACGATCCCCTGCTGCGCGTCGATGCCTGCCCGGGCAATCCCGCCTGCGAGGCGGCCACGGTCGAGACGCGTGCGCTAGCCAAGCGCCTTGCACCCACCCTGCCCGCCAATGCCACGCTTCACGTGTCTGGCTGTGCCAAGGGCTGCGCCCGCGCGCGCCCCGCCGATCTCACCCTGGTCGGGCGCAAAGGCGCCTTCGATCTGGTAGCTAACGGCGCCGCCTGGGACACCCCCAGCGAGACCGCCCTCACCCCCGCCGAGGCGCTCGCCCGCCTGAGCGCGACCGACGAAGGCCCCTGATGCCCCACACCTACGAGACCGATGGCGCGCGTATCTACGCCCAGTCCTTCGCCACCATCCGCACTGAAGCCGATCTGGCGCGGTTTTCGCCCGAGGAGGAGCCCGTGGCGGTGCGCATGATCCATGCGTCTGGCGATGTGGGTCTGGCGCGCTTTATCCGCTTTTCCGAGGGCTTTGCCGTGGCCGCACGCAGGGCGCTGGAGGCTGGTGCACCGATCCTGTGCGATGCGCGCATGGTGAGCGAGGGCATCACGCGCGCGCGCCTGCCTGCCGACAACCGGGTTGTCTGCACATTGCACGACACGGGCGTGCCCGCCCTTGCCGCGCGCCTAGCCACGACGCGCTCGGCAGCGGCCTTAGAGCTATGGCGTGAAGCACTCGGCGGTGCCGTCGTGGCCATCGGCAATGCGCCAACGGCGCTGTTTCATCTCCTGGAGATGCTAGAGGATCCCGAGTGCCCGCGCCCAGCGGCGATCGTAGGCTGTCCGGTGGGGTTTGTCGGTGCTGTCGAGTCCAAAGCCGCGCTCTGGGAGGCCCCGCCAGCCCCCTGTGCCGTGGTCGAGGGGCGCCTGGGCGGCAGCGCCATCACCGTCGCCGCCGTCAACGCTTTAGCGAGCCGCAAGGAATGAGCGCGCTTGGAACAGTGCGCTGCATCGGCCTTGGCCCTGGTGCGGCCGATCTGATGACGGTGCGTGCCGACCGGCTGATCCGGGCTGCGCGCCACATCGCGTATTTTCGCAAGGCTGGTCGGGCAGGCAAGGCGCGGCGCATTGTCGAGGGTATGCTGCGCGCTGATGCCGTGGAAGTGGCGATGGAGTATCCCGTCACCACCGAGATCCCGCTGGGCGATCCGGCCTACAATCGCTGTCTTTCGTCCTTCTATGCCGACTGTGCCGCGCGGCTGCGCACCATCGCCGAGGCTGGTGAGGACGTGGCGGTGCTATGCGAGGGCGATCCATTTTTCTATGGATCTTTCATGCATTTGCATTCACGTCTAGCTGGCACAGTGCCCGTCGAAGTCGTACCCGCCGTCACTGGCATGTCCGGCGCCTGGACGGCCACCGATGTGCCGATCACCTGGGGCGACGACGTGCTGACGGTGCTGACAGGCACGCTTGATGAGGACGATCTGGCCCGGCGTGCTGCGGCCACGGACGCGCTGGTGGTGATGAAGATCGGGCGCAATCTGGCCAAGGTGCGCCGGGCGCTGACCACGGCTGGCCGCCTCGATGACGCTTGGCTGGTCGAGCACGCCACCATGGCCGAACAGCGCACCCAGCGGCTTTGCGAGGCTGAGACGGCGCAGGCGCCCTATTTCTCCATCGTGCTGGTGCACGGCCAGGGGCGCAGACCATGACCACCACGGGCTGGGTGGCCGTTGCCGGGCTTGGACCTGGCGCCGAGGCGTTGATCACGCCCGAGGTAGCAACGGCCCTGGCCGAGGCGACGGACGTCATCGGCTACGCGCCCTATGTCGCCCGCGTTGCCCCGCGCCAGGGGCTGAGCCTTCACCCCTCTGACAACCGCGTCGAGCTTGACCGTGCCGCCCACGCCCTGGCGCTGGCGGCAGACGGCGCTCGGGTGGTTGTGGTTTCTTCGGGCGATCCGGGGGTGTTTGCCATGGCGGCGGCGGTCTTTGAGGCGCTGGAGGAGGGCCCGCCCGCCTGGCGCAGCATCGACATCCGCGTCCTGCCGGGTGTGACGGCGATGCTGGCGGCAGCCGCACGCGCGGGCGCGCCACTCGGCCATGATTTTTGCGCGATCAACCTCTCGGACAACCTCAAACCCCAAGCGCTGATCGAGCGCCGCCTTGCCCTGGCAGCCCAGGCCGATTTCGCCATCGCGCTCTACAATCCGCGCTCCAAGGCACGCCCGGAAGGCTTTGCCCGCGCCCTCGACGTCCTACGCACCCACTGCGAGCCGGCACGCCCGGTGATCCTGGCCCGCGCAGTCTCGACGCCCGAGGAGCGTCTCGATGTGCGCCTTCTCGCCGACACCGCACCCGAGATGGCCGACATGCGCACCGTGGTGCTGATTGGCTCCAGCCAGACCCGCATTGTCGCCCACGCGCGAGGCGTCCACGTCTACACGCCGAGGGGGGTGGGACCGTGAGCGAGCCAATCGAGCACAGCCTCGGGGCTGGTGAGTTCGGTGCGTTGGGGGGCTGGGGGACGGTCGATCAGCACGACATC
>JBCDHK010000381.1:0-3635 GCA_038750185.1 Pseudomonadota bacterium | reverse complement strand
TCGAGGAAGTTGGGCTCGAAGAACTCGCCCCCCGAGTAGCTCTCGACCGTGCAAAGCCCGACCTTGCCCATGGTCTTCATGAGCGCCTTCTCGGCGGCCTTCTTGAACTTGCCAAAGGCCGCGGCTGCCTCCTCGCCATAAAGCTCCTCAGCGCGCAGGCGCACGGCCAGCGGATAGACCGCCGAGGCGCCGAAGCCGAGCGCACAGGCGATGTGGTGCGAGGACGAGATCTGCCCGCTCTCCACAATCAGCGAGACCTTGAGGCGCAAGCCCTCTTCGATCAGGCGCTGGTTGATGGCCGAGACCGCCAGCGTCATGGGCATGGCGGCTTGGGTTTGGGCGATGTGGCGGTCGGTCAGGATGGCGATGCCACCCTTGTCGCGCGCAAAGGCTGCGACTTGATCGGCCACGGCGTCGATGGCCTCGACCAGGGCGCGCTCATTTGCGGCGCCGTCGCCGTAGACGGGGGTGTAGAGCAGATCGAAGCGGTCCCAGGGCGTGTCGGCCTGGGCCTTGATCTTGAGCATGTCGGCCATGCGCAGGATCGGCGAGTGCACCACGATCTGGCGGCTGCGCGAGTGCCCGCCGTGGGGCTTTTCGCCAAGCGCGACGCGCAGCGTCATGCCGTCGGCCTCGCGGATCGAATCGAGCGGCGGGTTGGTGACCTGGGCAAAGCGCTGGCTGAAGTATTTGGCCACGCCGCCCTCGTTGTCGGAGAGCGCATTGATGGCGTTGCCGTAGCCCATGGCCGAGACCTTCTCGACCCCGGTGGCCAGCATGGGATCCATCAGGAATTTGAAACTTTCCTGATTGTGGGTGTAGGCCACATAGCGCGCCGCGCGCTCCAGATCGCCGTTGTAGCGCCCTGCCGCGGCCTTGGGATCGGCCTCGGGCTCGGGCAGGGTGGCGATATCGACTTGGGCTGCAGCGAGGAGCGCCGGGTAATCCTCACGCGCGGCCAGCATGGCCAGGGCCTCGGCGCTGTCGTAGAGCTTTTGCTCGGAATGATCGTAGTAGATCATACCGCCCGCCTCGACACGCCCGCGCTTGAGCACGTCCTCGGGCGGGAAACTGACCTGGCCCGCCTCCGACATCACCGCCAGATACTCCGCCGTCTCGACCGAGCGCAAGGGACGCAGCCCGAGGCGGTCAAGGCGCGCACCGATCACCGTGCCATCGCCAAAAATGAGTGCTGCGGGGCCGTCGTTCTTCTCCTCGTAGAGCGAGAAGAACTCCAGCATGGCGCGCACGTCCGCGGGGTAGCGGTCGTCGTTTTCCCAGGCGGGGGGCATCATCGAGACCACCGCGGTCACCAGATCGAGCCCGTCCTCGAAGACGCGGGCACTCAGCGTCTGGTCGAAGCGGCAGCTATCGGACTGGCCCTTGGGGCGCAGGATCGACTTGTTGCGCGCCAGCGCCACCGCCGCCTCGGAGAGACGGTTTTTCTTGTCGGTGTTCAGCTCGCCATTGTGCGCCATCAGGCGAAACGGCTGCGCCATCGAGGGGTGCGGGTCGGTATTGGTCGAGAACCGCGTGTGAAAATACATCGTGTGGACGGCGTGGTCGGGATCGGAGAGATCGCGGAAGTACGGAATGATCTCCCAGGAATTGAGCCGCCCCTTGAAGGTTTGCAGCCGTGCCGAGAGCGAGAGCGGGTAGAGCCCGTCGAGCGCCGCATCAGTGTAGGCGCGGGCCTCGATGTCGAGGAGTGCGCGGTAGATGCGGCGGTCGAGGGCTGGCCCGCGCAGACCTTCAGGCGCCGTGAACACCCACTGGCGGATCGGCAACTGGCGCCGCGCACTGCGCTCGCCGATGATTGCGTCATCGACAGGCAGATCGCGCACCGCCAAGACAGCAAACCCCGCCTCAGCCAGCGTGGCCGAGACCACCGCCGCCGCCTCTTCGTGCGCCTCCACATTGTTGGGCATGAAGAAGTTGCCCACCCCAAAAGCACCCGCTTCGAGCGGCTGGCCGACAATCTTTTCAAAAAACGCCACCGAGAGATCGACCGAAATCCCGGCCCCATCGCCCACGCCCTCAGAGGACATGCCACCACGGTGGGGCACGGCGCAGAGCGCCTCATGACCTTTCTTGAGCAGATCGTGGGTCTGGCGCCCGTCCTTGCGCGTGAGGAAGCCGACACCGCAGGCGCTGTGCTCCTGGGTAGGGTCGTAAAGGCCGAACCGGGTTGCGCCGGACTGGATCGTATCGTGTGTCATGGGCTACCGCCGAACGTCTGAGGCCGCAGGGCAGGGGCAAACCCCTGTCACGGCGGCCGTCATTTGCACTGGTGCCATGCTGAAACGGCCATTGGCCTATCCGCTAGCCGAGCTGATCTAGCCTAATCGCAACGGGCAATCAAGTTTGGCGGCAAAACGGTAGTGCCCGGGGACGGCGCCCGCCGATGCAGGCTGTTGCGAGGTTGATTTTCCTCGGCAACCAATCCAGCAGAAAAAACGCCCCGCCCCGCGGCGTGGAGCGCCCATGTTTTCACCACCCACGAGCCCTCTAACAGCCAGAAAAGCCGCCATAATCCGCCGGTCGTGCTGGAACGAACCAGGGGGCCGGCCTAAGTCCCTCCTGGTTAACAAGTCCCTATTGCGCACCAAACTCCGCCCTCCCGAGATTGGAGACGCCGATGACCCAACGCCCGCTCTACGACCCAAACCACATGGGACTGCTCCAAGCCGTGTGGGGGACGGGCTATCTCTCCCCCGGGGGACCCGAAGAAGTGGCGCGGATTCTCGGCGGCCTCGATCTCAGCGGCAGATCCGTACTCGACATCGGCTGTGGTGCCGGTGCGATCACCGTCGCGCTGGCCAGAGACCATGGCGCGGGTGAGGTCGTGGGCATCGATGTCGAAGCCGAGGTCTGCCGCGCGGCCTCTGCCTCGGTCGCTGCGGCGGGGCTGGAGGCGCGGGTGGCGATCCGGCATGTGGCCCCGGGCGCCCTGCCGTTTGAGCGCGCGCGCTTTGATGTGGTGTTCTCCAAGGACTCCATCGTCCACATCCCCGACAAAGAGGCCCTGGCGCACGAGGCGTTTCGCGTGTTGCGCCCTGGTGGGTGGTTTCTCGCCTCGGACTGGCTGACCTCCCACGACGGCCCGCCCTCAGCCCCCATGCGGCGGTATCTCGAACTGGAAGACCTGGACTTTGCCATGGCCTCGCCAGCGCGCTATCGGCGGGCGTTGGAGGGCGCGGGCTTTGGCGAGGTGGCGTTGCTCGATCGCAATCCATGGTACCGCACCCAGGCACGCCAGGAGCTGGCCTTGCTCGAAGGCACAGCCCGCGCCGATCTGGAGCAACGCTTTGGGCACGCTCTGGTGGAGGCGTCCATCGAGGCTTGGCGCGCCATGGTCGGTGTGCTGGAGAGCGGCGAACATTGCCCGCACCATCTGCGGGCCCGGCGCGAGGAGCCTGTGCCGGTTAAGTAAGATCAAGTCTAGGCCTTTGTTTTGTTGCGGTTTCTTCATCGCCAGGCTGTGCAGGCTGATTGGAAACCGCCCTAAGAGCCCGTCCGACATAGGGATTAAGGTTTACAGTATGTTGCGCACCTGCGGAGGAGCATGTTGATGCTTGCGATGTAGAGGCAGGCGCGGGCGGTTTTGATCAGGCGCTCGCAATCCTTGTCGAGCC
>JBCDHK010000380.1:0-3641 GCA_038750185.1 Pseudomonadota bacterium | reverse complement strand
TTCGAACTCGTCGCGCACGATGCCGGTGCCAAGCGCCGTGATCAGGGTGCCGATCTGCTCGGACGAGATCATGCGGTCGAAGCGGGCGCGCTCGACGTTGAGCACCTTGCCGCGCAGCGGCAGGACGGCCTGATTGTCACGGTTGCGGCCCTGTTTGGCCGAGCCGCCCGCAGAATCGCCCTCGACGATGAAAAGCTCCGCCTTGGCGGCGTCCTTTTCCTTGCAATCGGCCAGTTTGCCCGGCAGCGAGGCGACGCTGAGCGCGGTCTTGCGCGTCATCTCGCGGGCTTTGCGTGCGGCCTCGCGGGCCTGGGCGGCCTCGACGATCTTGGCGACCACGGTGCGCGCGGGGCCGGGATTTTCCTCAAACCACTGGGAGAGCTTGTCGTAGAGCAGGCTCTCGACGGCGGGGCGGACCTCGGAGGAGACCAGCTTGTCCTTGGTCTGGCTCGAGAACTTGGGATCGGCCACCTTGACCGAGAGCACGCACGAGAGCCCCTCGCGCGCATCATCGCCCGAGAGCGCCACCTTCTCCTTCTTGGCGATCCCTGAGGCGGTGGCATAGCTGTTGACGGTGCGCGTCAGCGCCCCGCGAAAGCCTGCGAGGTGGGTGCCGCCGTCGCGCTGGGGGATGTTGTTGGTGAAGGCCAGCGTGGTCTCGTGGTAGCTGTCGTTCCACCAAAGCGCGGCCTCGACGATCACCCCGTCGCGCTCGCCCACAACCGAGATCGGGGCCTCGATGAGCGCGGTCTTGGAGCGGTCGATCCAGCGCACGAAAGCCTCGACCCCGCCCTCGTAGTGGAGTTCCTCCTGGACGATCTCGGCGTGGCGGCGGTCGGTCAGCAGGATGCGCACGCCGGAGTTGAGGAAGGCCAGTTCGCGCAGGCGATGCTCCAACGTTTTGAACTGGTAGTCGATGTTGGAGAAGGTATCGAGGGAGGCCAGGAACCGCACCTCGGTGCCGGTCTCCTGGGTGTCGCCAGTGGCGCGGAGCGAGATCACCGTCTCGCCGTGCTCGAAGCGGCATTCGTGGGCCTTGCCCTCGCGCCAGACCTTGAGATCGAGCCAATCCGAGAGCGCATTGACCACCGAGACGCCCACACCGTGCAGCCCGCCCGAGACCTTGTAGCTGTCCTGGTTGAACTTACCCCCGGCGTGGAGCTGGGTCATGATGACCTCGGCCGCCGAGACGCCTTCTTCGTGCATGGCCACCGGAATACCGCGCCCATTGTCACGCACCGAGACCGAACCATCGCCGTGCAGCGTCACTTCGACACGGTCGGCGTGGCCTGCCAGGGCCTCGTCGATGGCGTTGTCGACCACCTCATAGACCATGTGGTGTAGGCCCGAGCCATCGTCGGTGTCGCCGATATACATGCCGGGGCGTTTGCGCACCGCTTCCAGCCCTTTGAGAACCTTGATCGAATCGGCTCCGTAGTCGCTCGAAACGGTGGTCTCGGGCAGGGGGCGGGCTTGCTCGGGCATAAGGGTATCCTTCTGGCTTCGCGTGATTTTATCCGCTCGCACGCGCAGTGTCACGGACCTTTGACAATCGCGAGCGCCGAGCCTTGGCCGCTGTCGTCGACGCCGACGCAGAGCGCCTCAGCGCCCTCGAAAAGGGCGGCGCCGGTGCCGGTCATGAAGGCTTGGGCGCCGAGGGCTGCGATCTCGGTGTAGAGCGCGCGGCGGCGCTCGCTGTCGAGGTGGGCGGCGATCTCGTCGAGGAGGAGGACAGGCGCGCGCCCGGTCGCGGCGGCAAGGGCGCGGGCGTTGGCCAGGCACATCGAGAGGAGCAGCGCCTTTTGCTCACCCGTCGAGCAAACGCGCGCGGGCAGGGCTTTCTCAGTGTAGACGGCGTCGAGATCGCTCAGGTGCGGCCCAGTGAGGGTGCGCCCTGCGGCGGCGTCGCGCCGGCGGGCCTCGGCCAGGGTGGCGGTGAGGGCTTCGGTCTCGCGCGCAGCCAGGGTGTCGTGGGTGTCCTCGGGGGCGGCGGCGAAGGCGCGCTCCAGCGGGCCGTCGATGGTCAGGTCGGCAGCGGGGAAGGCGCCGGCCTGCAACTGTGCGGCGGAGAGGCGCATGAGCGCGGTGGTGCGCGCGCGCGCCAGCGCCACGCCGAGGCGGGCCATTTGGGCCTCTAGGGCGCTCAGCCACGCCGGATCGCTGCCACCCTCGCGCAGCAGGCGGTTGCGTGCGCGCATGGCCTTTTCATAGTCGATGGCCGTCTGAGCGTGGCCCGGCGTAAAGCCGAGCGCCACCCGGTCGAGAAAACGCCGCCGCTCGGAGGCGCCCTCGATGAACAGGCGGTCCATGGCGGGGGTGAGCCAGACCATGGCCAGATGCTCGCCAAGGCGGGTCTGGGGCTCGGGTGCAGTGTCGATCTCGACGCGACGGCCCGGGGCGCGGGGCTCGGCGCCGGTGACGATCTCCAGGGGCTCGGTGCCAGTGCGGGCGATCTGGGCGCGCAGACGCCAGCCCGCCTCGCCTGGGCGGCGCGCCAGATCCTCGGAGGCAGCACGACGCAGGCCACGCCCCGGCACAAGCAGCGAGAGTGCCTCCAGCAGGTTGGTCTTGCCCGCGCCATTGGCCCCAAAGAGCGCGACCGAGGCGCCCCCGGTCTCAATCTCGGCCAGCGCATAGGAGCGAAACTGCGCCAGGCGGAGCCGCGCGATGAAGCGCTCGGGCGTGGGCGTGCCGGCCTCCGGCGTCAAACCCGCATCGGCATCACGACATAGACCGCCGAGGTGTCGTCGCCCTCGCGCACCAGGGTGGGCGCGCCGGGATCGGCGAAGAGAAACACGGCGTTGTCCTTGTCGATCTGGGAGGAGATCTCCAGCAGATAGCGGGCGTTGAAGCCAATCTCCAGCTTGTCGTCGGGATAGGCGACCTCGATCTCCTCCGAGGCCGAGCCCGCATCGGGGGCCACCACCGAGAGCACCAGCCGGTCGTGCTCCATGCTCATCTTGACGGTGCGCGAGCGCTCCTGGCTGACGGTGGCTACCCGGTCGACGGCCTTGGCGAACTCAGCCGCGCCCACCTCCATGCGGCGCTCGTTGGCCGTGGGGATGACGCGGGTATAGTCGGGGAAGGTGCCGTCGATCACCTTGGAGGTCAGGGTCAGGGTGTCGGTCGCAAAACGGATCTTGGTCGGCGAGACCGAGACCGTGGCCGGGCCGTCCTCGTCTTCGAGGAGTTTGCGGAGTTCCCCAACCGTCTTGCGCGGTACGATCACGCCGGGGCAGGTCTCGGCGCCCTCGGGCAGTTCGGTCTCGACGAGGGCCAGGCGGTGGCCATCGGTGGCGACCGCGCGCAGGCGCCGGCCCTCGGGGCTCTCGGCCACGTGCATGTAGACGCCGTTCAAGTAATAGCGCGTCTCCTCGGTGGAGACGGCAAAGCGGGCCTTCTCGAACAGGCGCGCCACTTCGCTGGCCGGGGCCTGAAAGGAAATGTCATAGGTGTTGGTGGCCATCTCGGGAAAATCCGAGAGCGGCAGCGTGGCGAGCGCAAACTTCGAGCGCCCGGCGCGGATGTCGAGGCGGCCTGGCTCGGGCTCCAGCGTGAGCGCCACGTCGGCGCCGTCGGGCAGCTTGCGCACGATCTCGAACAACATGCTGGCCGCCACCGTGGTCGAACCCGGCTCGGCG
>JBCDHK010000379.1:0-3661 GCA_038750185.1 Pseudomonadota bacterium | reverse complement strand
GTGAAAAACCGGCATTGTCACCGGACGATCACGCGAAATACTCCGCGGAATTCGTCGTCGACCTCGACCAGATCAATGAACCGATGATCGCCGACCCGGACGTCAACAACGACGACGTCTCCAAGCGCTACACGCACGATACGATCCGTCCGATCTCGTTCTACGAGGCGAAAAAGAAGGTCGATCTCGGATTTGTCGGATCCTGCATGGTGCACAAGGGCGATCTCAAGATCGTCGCCCAGATGCTGCGCAACCTGGAGAAGTCCGGCGAGATCCGCTTCAGCGCACCGCTGGTGGTCTCGGCGCCGACCTACAACATCATCGACGAACTTAAGGAAGAGGGCGATTGGAGCATCCTGCAACGCTACTCGGGCTTCGAGTTCGACGATGCGGCGCCCAAGACCCACGCGCGCACTGAATACGAGAACATCCTCTATCTGGAGCGCCCGGGCTGCAACCTGTGCATGGGCAACCAGGAAAAGGCCGAGCGCGGCGATACGGTACTGGCCACCTCGACGCGCCTGTTCAAGGGCCGCGTGGTCGAAGACACCACCGAGAAGAAGGGCGAGTCGCTCCTGGCCTCGACGCCGGTGGTGGTCCTCTCGGCCATTCTCGGGCGCACGCCCAGCATCGACGAGTACAAGGCCGCGGTGGAGGGCATCCCGCTGACCAAATTCGCGCCGCCGGTGCAGGCGCCGATCGATACGCTGTCGGTGCACTACTGAGGCATTTTTGACAGGAGCAAGGGGCGAGGGACAACCCATCGCCCCTTGCCATAGCGCACTACGCGCCGCTCCATCCTTGGTCTCAGTGGGTAGGCAAAGGCTTGTGGGAGTCCCAGAACAACCAGCGGTTGGCCGCTCACCCTACCCGCGTCAACTGTACGCACAGACGGCCCTTATTGTGTGATTGACAGTCTGAGCGCTTGCGTTCGTTATTTCTCATACCGTTTCATGGGAAGGGGCTCTGAATGTTTTCTCCGTCTTCTGCCGTGTCGAGCGGCCTGATCCTTCTCATGGCCCTTGCTGTGACGCCCGCCTTGGCCACCACCGTCACTTTCGATGTCACCGTGACGACCAGCGTCGATGACGACGACCCCAGCACCCCCGCAGCCGACTTCTTCGATCTTCCCGATGTGGGCACCACCGGGACAGTGACGATTTCAGTGCCTGCACTCGTGCTGGGCAGCACTACGCCGATCCCCTTTGCCGATGGCGTCGGCAACATCGTCCCCGCCAGCGCCAACGCGAGCATTGGCAGCGTCAGCGCCGCCCTCGAACCAAACCCCAGCACATTCGCCGACCCGGGCGGGCTGGTTGGCTTTGGCGATGGTCTTCTGGCGGTGGGCAACGGCAGCCTCGCCCTGCTCGATGTCAGCTTCCCTCAGCCCCCCGGTGCGGTCACCACCTATGCTGGCGGTTTCGTCGTCTTCGCCCCGCTCACCGGTGCGACACCGACGACCTTGGGCGATCTGGCCGCGATCTTGCTCGATCCCGCGGCAACCGCCACGTTCAGCTTCAGCGGCGACACGGTCAACAGTCTCGACACCGAGTTCCTCGCCAGCGGGCCGCGTCAGGTGGTGATCCCGTTGCCGGCGACGGCGTGGCTGTTGCTGAGCGGGATTGGCGCTGTTGCCGCGCTACGCTGTCGGCGCGGCTAAACCGGCGGCTTGTGATCGGGCGGCCTGCCACCGCCCCTTCAACCATTTGAATTTCTGACACTTGATTGCGTCAAATCAGCTTGACACAGACTGTGGCCTTTGTGCCCAGCCCGTTATATCCTGCCAAGAAAGCGCCCTTCGCGCCCAAGGCCAGGAGCCAAACGTTGTCCGAGACCGCTACCCCCCCCACCGCCACGCCCTCGACCACCAACACCCGCCTCAAAGGCGCCAACGCCAGCGAAGCCGGCATCGATCAGCCCTGGGAACAGGACAACCAAGCCTGGTGGGACTGGTACGTCTCGCTGGCCGAAAACCCCGAGGACATCGGCGAGTTGCTCGACCCAGGCCCCCTGCCCGAGGCCGAGTTGCCAAGCGATGCCGCGCTCTTCGAGGAACTGGCCACGCCCTACGCGCTCGCGCCCGAGCAGGTCCGGTTTTTCCAGGAACAATCCTACATCAAGCTCAAGGGCGTGCTCTCGCCAGGCGCCGTCTTGCGCCTGCGCGCCGAGTTGCTGCGCCTCCTCTCGGAGGCCTTCGGCAGCGATCTCGACGGCGGCGTGCAGGACCGCTTCCTCAGCCTGGAGATGGTCTGGCTCGACAACCCCATCGTGCGCGCTTTCGTGCTCTCGCCGCGCATCGCCAAGATCTCGGCCGATCTCCTGGGCGTGCCCGCCGTGCGCCTCTACCACGACAATGTGCTCTCCAAGGAGCCACGCTGCGGGCGCACCCCCTGGCACTACGACGACCATCATTTTCCGCTCGCCACCCACGACGTGGTCACGCCCTGGATCCCGGCCCAGCCGATCCCGCTGGCCATGGGGCCGCTGGCCTTTGCCGGGCCCATCGACATCTACAAGCTCGTCGAGAGCCTGGAGTTCGACAAACACGGCACCGGCTATGACGCCAAGGTGAGCCAGCTCTTCCGCGAGCGCGGGGTGGGCGTGGACGAGAGCGCTTTCGAGGTCGGCGAAGTGAGCTTCCACCACAACCTCAACTTCCACACCGCCGCCACCAACCGCACCACCCGCTCGCGCGTCGTCCTGGCCAATACCTTCTACGCCGACGGCGCGCGCGTGATGGAGCGCCCGACCATGGTCTCGGGCGACTGGCAGAAGTTCATGCCCGGCGTCGCCCCCGGCGAGGTGGCCGCGTCTGAGCTCAACCCGGTCTGCTGGCCGCCCCAGTCGTGAGCGTGACCGAGCCGCAGGGCGACACTTTTGCCCGCAGCCTCGCGCATTGGAGCGAGGCCGGACGGGCGGGCATGGACGCCTTCTACCGCCTCGCCACCGCCGATTACCGCCATCTCGCAGCCGCGCGCGATTGGCGGGCTTGGCTGGAGGAGCGCCAACGCGCCGCCGGGGCGCGTCCATTGAAACTACTCGATGTCGCCTGTGGCTCTGGCAAGTTTCCCACCGCGCTATTGGCCCATGCTGGCGTTGGCGAGGCCGCCATCGAGCCCATTGACTACGATCTGCTCGATCCCTCGGCGTTTTCCGTGGCCGAGGCGCGTGCCGCCCTCAAGCCCCCGTTCGAGCCGGGTACTGAGCACGTCTGCACCCTCCAGAATCTCGATTGCCCCGAGGGCGCCTACGATATCGCTTGGGCCACCCATGCGCTCTACGCCGTGCCGGGGGCCGAGGTCGAGGCCGCCATGGCGCGCTTTTGCCAGGCCATCGGGCGCACGGGCGTAGGCCTTCTCGCCCATGCCGTGGAGGAAGCGCATTACCTCGCCTTCTACCGCCTGTTCCTCGACGCCTTTCGCGGCGGCAAAGGCGAGCCCTACACCGGCACCGAGCGCCTTCAGGCCGCTCTGGAAGCCCAAGGCGCAGAGGTCGAGGCCCAGGACATCGTCTACGACACCGCCGCACCCGAGAGCGAAACCGCGGCGGTCGAGGGATTTCTCCAGCGCTGTGTGTTTGATGACAGCGTCCCGCTCGCCGCCATGCTGGAGCACCCGCTGACCGGCCCCTACCTGGCCGCCTGCCGCCAAGACGGCGTCTG
>JBCDHK010000378.1:0-3693 GCA_038750185.1 Pseudomonadota bacterium | reverse complement strand
CCCAGACCGTGGCGAACAGCCCGACGAAGGGCGAGATCGAGCCCACGGTGGCGAGAAATGACAGCCGCGCGCTGATCCGGTCGGCCTCGCGCGCGAGCGCCACGTTCATCGCGCGGTCGATGCGCGCCTGGGTGCCGACGATCAGCCCGCCCGCATTGCCAAACGAGCGCCGCCACTCGGCCATGCCCGCCGAAAACACCCGCTCGATGGGCGAGCCCGGCTTGGCGCCGATGCGGTCGAACAGATCATCGAGCGGCTTGCCCGACCAAAACTCGTCCTCGAAACGGCGGATGCGTGAGGCGGTACGGCGATAGCCGAGCGCCTTCTCGAAGATGATCGCCCAGGACCAGAACGAGGCCACCACCAGGAGCGCCATCACCGATTGGACGACGATGTCGGCGCGCAGCACCATGGACTGGATCGAGAAGTCCACCGCACCCTCGGGCGGCGCCAGCCCCTCGACCTGGGCCGAGAGCGGCGGCGTCCAGGCGGGGGCAAGCTCCCGCAACGGAGCCTCCAGGAGCAAAAGCAATGCCGCGGCGACACTGTCCATGGTGTGTATCCTGCAAGGCCCGCGTGCTCTGGACTGCTGGGTGCGGTCTCTGCTTCTGGCGGCGGCGGGCGTTTCGGCCTCAATCTCGACAGTGGTGTCTTTAACCTTTTGGTAGCATCTGGTCCAGCGTCGTTCGTAGCACAGCAGGCAAGCGTGCGGGGCGCAGGCTGGCATCGAGGCAGGCGATGGCCACGCTGGCCGTGCAGAGCAGCGTCTCGTCGCGGCGGATGGTCTGGGCCATGTCGAAGGAGGCGTGGCGCAGCACCTCAAGGCGGGTCTCGACGGTGAGCACATCGTCGAGGCGGGCGGGCGCGCGAAAGGCGATCTCCATGCGGGTGACGGCAAAGACCAACCCGCTCTCAGCGCGCAGGGCCTCTTGGCCGATGCCCAGGGCGCGCAGGGCTTCGGTGCGCCCGCGCTCGAAAAACTTCAGGTAGTTGGCGTGGTAGACGATGCCGGCGAGATCGGTGTCCTCATAGTAGACGCGCACTTCCAGTCGGGCGGGCGCGCTCATGTGCCACGCTCAGCGAGGACCTGCATGCGCCCTGCCAAGCGCCAGGCAAAGGCGGGATCATCGGCGGTATCGGGCAGCGTGGGGTCGTAGGCGGCCTGGAGGAGACGCCCATACCACGGTTTGACCACGCACTCCCCGTTGTCCAGACGGGCGACTGGGCTCTCGCCGAGAAACGCCGTGTCGGACCAAAGCAGCATACCCAGCAACGACTGATGCACCGCCACCGCGGCGCCGGGGATGCTCTGCAGGTCGTCGTCATAGCGGATCAGGGTGAGGCAAATGCGGATGGCGCCCGCGTCGTCAAAGCCGAAGATGCGGTACTGGTTGGCTCCGGTCGCGCCCAGCATGTCGACCAGCTTGGCGAGGTCGGGGATCAGGCGCTCAAGATGGGGAATGCCCTTGAGATCGGGCCAGCGCTGGACGAAGAACACCATGAAATTGGCGCCCAGTTCCGGGTCGAGGTCTTGGATCGGCAGACCGGCCAGGGTGGCGACACGGGCGAGCCCGGTCTCGAAGAGCGCGACGCCCGCATCATCGGTGCCGTAGATGACGGGGGCGAGCGCCCTGCCCCAGCGCGCAAAGCGAAAGTCGCCCTCGGAGCGGGTGAAAAGCGCCGTGAGGGCGTCGGGCTCGTTGGTGGGTTCGGGTTCGGGGTCGGGCATCATGCACTCAGGATCTATTCGGGGTCGAACAGGCTGGCCTGGCCGGTGGGACGCGGCGCCTCCAGCCCGAGGTGGCGCCAGGCGGTGGCGGTCAGCACCCGTCCGCGCGGGGTGCGTGCGATCAGGCCCTCCTGGAGGAGATAGGGCTCGATCACCTCCTCGATGGCATCGCGTGCCTCCGAGAGCGCGGCGGCCATGGTCTCGACACCCACGGGGCCGCCGCCGTAGTGCTCGGCGATCTGGCGCAGATAGCGCCGGTCGGCACCGTCGAGGCCGAGAGGATCGACACCAAGGCGCTCCAACGCGCGCGAGGCGAGCGCGCGGCTCACCCGGCCCTCGGTCTCGACTAGCGCGAAATCGGCGACACGGCGGAGAAGCCGCCCTGCGATGCGCGGAGTGCCGCGGGCGCGCCCTGCGATCTCGTCGATGCCATCGGGCTCGGCATCGAGGCCGAGCAAGCCCGCCGCGCGCGCAACGATCCGCGCCAGATCGGCCTTGGAGTAGAACTCCAGCCGCGTGGGACTGCCGAAACGATCGCGCAACGGTGTGGTGAGGAGGCCAAGGCGCGTGGTGGCGCCGATCAGCGTAAACGGCTGAAGATCGATGCGCACCGTGCGCGCGGCAGGACCCTCACCGATCACGAGGTCCAGCTCGAAATCCTCCATGGCCGGGTAGAGGATCTCCTCGACCACGGGCGAGAGGCGATGGATCTCATCGATGAACAGCACATCGCGCGCCTCCAGATTGGTCAGCACCGCCGCCAAATCGCCAGGGCGCGCGATCACCGGGCCCGAGGTCATGCGAAAGCCCACCCCCAGCTCGCGCGCGACGATCTGGGCGAGGGTGGTCTTGCCGAGGCCGGGCGGGCCGTAGAGCAGCAGATGGTCCATGGCCTCGCCCCGCCGGCGCGCCGCCTCGACGAACACCTTGAGATTGGCCCGCGCCTCGGGCTGGCCGATGAAGGTGTCGAGGGATTGGGGACGCAGCGCCCGGTTTTGCGCTTCGTCCTCGGGCAAAGGGGCGCCGCGCAGGATCGGATCGGGCTCGCTCATGGGGGGAGACTACAGCCGTTCGCTCAGGCGCTGCAATGCCGCCTTGATCAGGGAGGCCGTACCGGGAGGCGCCTCGCCCGCCACCTCGGCGATGGTGCGCGCGGCCTCGGCGCGGTCGTAGCCCAGATTGACCAGCGCCGAGAGCGCGTCTGCGGGCGAGGCCTCGGTAGCGGGCGCGCTCGCAGTCTTGCGCGGGGTGGCGCCAGGCGGGCTGGCGACAGGTGGGGGGAGGGCTGTCACACTGGGCGCTTTGTCGGCCAGTTCGTTGACGATGCGCGCCGCGAGTTTCGGCCCGACGCCAGGCGCGGTGCGAATGGTGGCCGCGTCGGAGAGCGCGATGGCGCGGCTCACGCCCTCCGGCCCCAGTGCGCCCAGGATGGCCAGCGAGACCTTGGCGCCCACGCCTTGTACCGAGGTCAACAGGCGATGCCATTCACGCTCGGCCAGGGTGCGAAAGCCGTAGAGTTGCAGCAGATCCTCGCGCACGACAAGCTCGGTGTAGAGGCTCGCCTCCTCGCCAGGGCGCGGCAGCGCGGCCAGGGTGGCAGGCGCGCAGTAGAGTATGTAGCCGACCCCCGCCGCTTCGATCAGCGCATAGTCCTCGCCGACGTGATCGAGGCGTCCAGTGATCTTGCCGATCATCACGGGGCCTCAACGTGCACGGGCAATGGCTGCCGCACGGCGTGCCAGGGTGCCGGCGTTCCAGGCGTGGCAGAGCGCAATCGCCAGGGCGTCGGTGGCGTCGGGGCCCGCCGGCTCGACGCCCGGCAACAGACGGCGGATCATGTGCAGCACCTGCGCCTTGTCGGCGTGGCCCACACCGACGACGGCCTTCTTCACGGCATTGGGTGCGTATTCGGCCACGGCAAGGCCCCGGCGCGCAGGCACCAGCAGCGCCACCGCGCGCGCCTG
>JBCDHK010000377.1:0-3706 GCA_038750185.1 Pseudomonadota bacterium | reverse complement strand
GGCGCCGAAGGCTTCGTCCTCTTGCCCCGCCGATGGGTCGTCGAGCGCTCCTTCGCGTGGTTCGGCCGAAACCGTCGGCTCGACAAGGATTGCGAGCGCCTCATCAAGACCGCCCGCGCTTGCCTCTACATCGCAAGCATCAACATGCTCCTCCGCAGATGCGCAACATACTGTAAACCTTAATCCCTATGTCGGACAGGCTCTAAGCGCCGCGGCACACGCGCAACACCTGCGCCCGAGCCCACACCACGGCCACTCCACCGCCTTGGCAAGCGCCGCGCGCGCCTGCTAGCTCGCTCCTCAGGCAGTCCGCCAAGAGACCGCCGGCCAACGAGGAGAGCAGTGCCATGAACCCCCCCACCGCTTTGCCGCTCGACATCGGGCCGATCCACTTCGTTGGTATCGGCGGCATTGGTATGTCTGGGATCGCCGAGGTCATGCTGACGCTGGGCTATGCGGTGCAGGGCTCGGATGTGAAGGACGGCCCCATCGTCGCGCGGTTGCGTGAGTTGGGTGCGCGCATCCACATCGGCCACGCGGCGGAAAACCTGGAGAATGCCGGCGTCGTGGTGATCTCCTCGGCGATCAAGCCCGGCAACCCCGAGCTTGACGCAGCCCGCATGGGCGCGCTGCCTGTGGTGCGCCGCGCCGAGATGCTGGCCGAATTAATGCGCCTCAAGTGGAACGTCGCCGTGGCCGGCACCCACGGCAAGACGACCACCACCTCGTTGGTCGCCACGCTCCTCGATGCAGGCGGCGTCGATCCGACGGTGATCAACGGCGGCATCATCCAGGCCTACGGCTCCAACGCGCGCCCGGGCGAGGGGCGCTGGATGGTAGTCGAGGCTGACGAATCGGACGGCACCTTCGTCAAACTCCCCGCCACCGTGGCCATCGTCACCAACATCGACCCCGAGCATCTGGACCACTACGGCTCGGTGGAGGCGCTGCACGCAGGTTTCGATGCCTTTGTCTCCAACATCCCGTTCTACGGCGCGCTGATCGCCTGCATCGACCACCCCGAGGTCCAGGCGCTGATCGGACGTGTCACCGATCGCCGCACCGTCACCTACGGCTTCTCGCGCCAGGCGGATGTGCGCGCCGAGGCGGTGCGCTACGAGGGCGGGGCCATGCGCTTTGACGTGGTGGTGCGCGAGGGCGAGCGGGACGTGCGCCATGAGGGCCTCGGCCTGCCCATGCCGGGCGAGCACAACGTCGCCAATGCGCTGGCGGCCATTGCAGCGGCGCGCGAGCTCAAGATCGGCTGGGAGGCAGTCCGTGCGGGCCTCGCCGCCTTCAACGGCGTCAAGCGCCGCTTCACCAAGGTCGGCGAGTGGCGCGGCGTGCCCATCATCGACGACTACGGCCACCACCCGGTGGAGATCGCCGCCGTCTTGAAAGCCGCACGCTCGGCGGTCGAGGCCACCGGCGGGCGGGTGATTGCGGTGCACCAGCCTCACCGCTTTACCCGGCTGCACGATCTGTTCGAAGACTTCTGCGCCTGCTTCAACGATGCCGACGTGGTCGCCATCACGGATGTCTTCGCCGCCGGTGAGACCCCCATCGAGGGCGTGAGCCGCGACGCGTTGGTAGGCGGCCTGCGCGCCCACGGCCACCGCCGCGTCGAGGCGATCCGTGCCCCCGAAGGCTTGGCCGAGTGGGTGGCCGCTAAAGCGCGCCCCGGCGATCTGGTGGTCTGCCTCGGCGCCGGCTCGATCTCAGGCTGGACGCAGGCGCTGCCCGAACGCCTGGCGGCCCTCGACACCGACACCCCTGAGCGCAAGGCAGGCTGAGGATGCGCGATCTGGTCTCGGCACTGCCTGCCGTGCGCGGCCGGATCGAGGCCGAGCGCCGTCTCGCACCCCTCACGTGGCTGCGCGTCGGAGGCCCTGCCGATGTGCTGTTCACCCCCGCCGATGCCGACGACCTCACCGGCTTTCTCGCCGCTCTCGATCCCGAGACACCGCTCACGCCGCTCGGGCTCTGCTCCAACTTGATCGTGCGCGATGGCGGTCTGCCGGGGGTGGCCGTGCGTCTCGGGCGCGCCTTCAACCGCATCGAGGTGCTGGAGGGCTACCGGATGCGCGCAGGCGCCGCGGCGCTCGATGCCCAAGTCGCCAAGCGCGCGGCAGAAGCCGGCATCGCCGGGCTCGAATTCCTGCGCACCATTCCGGGCTGTATCGGTGGCGCGGTGGCCATGAACGCCGGCTGCTACGGCACCTATATGGCCGATGTGGTCGAGGAGATCACACTGGCCACGTCCCAGGGCCTCCTCACCCTCACCGGCGCCGAGGCGGGCTTTGGCTATCGCCATTCCACTCTGCCCGAGCGTGCGGTGGTACTCTCGGCCACGCTCTGCGGCGCGCCGGGCAACCCGGACGTCATTGCAGCCCGCATGGCCGACCTTATGGCCAAACGCGCCGATTCCCAGCCGTTGGACCAGCGCTCCTGCGGTTCGACCTTTCGCAACCCGGCGGGATTCTCTTCCACGGGCCTCGACGGCGACCCGATGGCCCTCAAAGCCTGGTATCTGATCGATCAGGCGGGCTGTCGTGGCCTCAGCCATGGCGGCGCGCAGATGTCAGAAAAACACGCCAACTTCCTGATCAACGCCGACAATGCCAGTGCGTCCGATTTAGAGACTTTGGGCGAGATCGTCCGCGCACGGGTAAAATCCCACACCGGGGTCGATTTGGTCTGGGAAATCCAACGCATAGGCACTAACCTCACGCTCAATAACAGCCGGTAACGGTTAAGGAGCGGCCAGACCGCTCTGAAAATAAGCCCAAATGGGCGGCAAATGAGGCGCGGCATATCGAGCAGGATATACGCGCAAGTGAGGCGCGGTATGTCTAGCAAGACGCCCCGCGTAGTGGTGCTGCAAGGCGGCTTGTCGGCTGAGCGGGAGGTCTCGCTCGTCTCCGGCAGAGAGTGCGCGACGGCGCTGCGGCGGGCAGGATACGACGTTATACAAATCGATGCCGGGCGCGATGTCGTCCAGGCGCTGATCGAGGCGCAGGCCGAGGTCGTGTTCAACGCACTCCACGGGCGTTGGGGTGAGGACGGGGCCGTTCAGGGCATCCTGGAATGGCTCGGCCTGCCCTATACCCATTCCGGCGTGCTGGCCTCGGCCTTGGCCATGGACAAGCCGCGCGCCAAACAGGTCTACGCCGCCCACGGACTGCCGGTGGCCGAGGGCCTGTTGGTCCCGCGCGAGGCAGTGGCCGAGGCCCACCCCATGGAGCCGCCCTACGTCGTCAAACCCTACAACGAAGGCTCTTCGGTTGGCGTGCACATCGTGGCCGAGGGCGCCAACACCCCGGTGCGCCTTGGCGAAGACGCGCCCGAGTTGCTCATGGTCGAGCGCTTTGTGCCGGGGCGCGAGCTGACCACTTCGGTGCTCGGCGACAGGCCGCTTGGCGTGACCGACATCGCGCCCGCCACCGGTTGGTACGACTACCACGCCAAATATGCCCCCGGCGGCTCGCACCACATCATTCCGGCTGAGATCCCACCCGAGATCGAGCGTGCGTGCCTCGATCATGCTTTAGCGGCGCACAAGGCGCTGGGTTGTCGTGGTCTGAGCCGCACCGATTTCCGGTGGGACGATACCAAGGGCCTCGCCGGGCTGATCATCTTGGAGACCAACACCCAACCCGGCATGACCCCGACGTCCCTTGCCCCCGAACAAGCCGCCCACTGCGGC
>JBCDHK010000376.1:0-3719 GCA_038750185.1 Pseudomonadota bacterium | reverse complement strand
TAGAGGGCGAAGGCGGCTGGGGTGAGCACCAGATTATAGGCCCAGCGTGCCAGTAGGATGACCCAGGCGGGAGCACTGTCGATCCAGGCGAGGGCAGCGCTCGGCGGGCCGACGTCGAGGGCGGCCATCCAGAGGGCTGTCACCAAGGCGAAGAGGGCGGCGCCCATGCGCAGGACTTGCGCACGCTCCAGGGCGCCACTGCGGGCGCGGGCGCGCAAGACAGGCGCCACCACCACAATGAGAAACATCAGCGCCACCGCGAGCGAGAGGACGAACGCCGGCCCCCAGTGCCACGGCCAGCCGCGCTCGCGCACGTCCCAGGCGCCGATGTGGAGCAGGGTGCAAAGGACGGCGACTACCCCGGCCACCAATCCGCCGCGCGCGATGGGGGTGGGCAGACGGCGGAAGGTCCATTCGGGCTTGCGCGCAGGAGTACTGGGGACGGGAGCGCTGGCGGCTGGGCGCATGCTCAGCCTGTCTCGGCGGGCACGGCAGGGTCGGGACAACGCACGAAGGTGACGCCGCCGAAGCCGTCGGCGCGTTCGAGCACATGGGCGTAGGGGGCGACGTAGCGGATCTGCTGTTCGCGGGACATGCCCTCGTTATAGACGCGGATCAGCCCCTCGCCCACCCCGAGCACCGGCCCGCCGGAGGCTTGGACCGAGCGCCCATAGGTTTCCTGGAAGACGCGGTAGCGGGCTTCGTCGATCTCGATGCGGATGTGGATCTCGCCGCAGCGGTGGACGCGCGGGTCGGCCCAGTGGCCCTCGATCCAGCTGCGCAGCGGCTCGGCGGTGGCCAGCGCGGGGGCGGATAGGACAAGCAAACCCGCCAACGCCGTGGCGCACTGGATCGGGGTTAGACCTCTCACTCCATGTGCCCCTCGGTGCGCGCCCAATCGAGGGTGGCGTCGAGGGCTGCGGGCAGTGGCGCGAACAACGCCTCGATCTCGTCTTCGGTGATGATCATGGGCGGGCAGAAGGCCAGTGTGTCGCCGATGGCGCGCAGGATGACGCCGTGGCCGAGCAGTGTCTCGGCCAGCTTGGGGCCGACTTTGCCGGGCTGGGCGAAAGGCGCGCGCGCCTCGCGGTTGGGGCTGAGTTCGAGCCCGCCGAGGAGGCCCACGCCGCGCGCCTCGCCCACCAGGGGGTGTTCGGCCAGGGCACGCAGGCGCTCCTGGAAGAGGGGAGCGACGCGGCGGACGTGGCCGACGATATCGCGCCGGCGGTAGATGCCAAGCGCTGCCACGCCCACGGCACAGCCCATGGGGTGTCCGCCGTAGGTGAAGCCGTGGCCAAGGGCGGGCTGGCGTGCGCCCTCGGCTTCGATGGCCTCGGCCAAGTCGCGGTCGACGGCCACGGCTGAGAGCGGCGCATAGCCGCCGGTCAGTTGTTTGGCCAGGCTCACGCTGTTGGGGCGCATGCCGACGGTCTCGGCGCCAAACCAATTGCCGGTGCGCCCGAAGCCGCAGATGACTTCGTCGTCGATCAGCGCGACGTCGTGTTTGTCCAGCACCGGCTGGATCGCGGCGAAATAGCCCTCGGGCGGCACGATCACGCCCCCCGCCCCCAGCACCGGCTCGGCGATGAAGCCTGCCACGGTCTCGGGGCCCTCGGCCTCGATGAGGGCGTCAAGCTCGGCGGCCAGGCGCGCCGAGAACGCCAGTTCGTCCTCACCCGCCGCCGCTTCGCGCCAGTGGTGGGGGCAGGTGACGTGGCGGGCAAAGGCCATGGGCAGATCGAACGAGCCGTGGTTGAGCGGCAGCCCCGTGAGCGAGGCCGAGGCCAGCGTCACGCCGTGGTAGCCGCGTTTGCGGGCGATGATCTTTTTCTTCTCGGGGCGCCCGCGGGCGTTGTTGGCATACCAGAGCAGCTTGATCTGGGTGTCGTTGGCCTCGGAACCCGAAGAGGCGTAAAACACCTTGGCCATGGGCACCGGAAACAGATCCTTGATCTGCTCGGCCAATTCGATGGCCGGTTCGTGGGTGCGCCCGCCGAAGAGGTGATAATAGGGCAGGCGGTGGAGCTGTTCGGTGGCCGCCTCGATCAGCTCGGCATCGCCAAAGCCGAGCCCACAACACCAAAGCCCGGCCATGCCCTCGATATAGCGCTGCCCGCTACCGTCGACGACATGCACCCCCTCGCCAGACGCGATCAGATGGGCGCCCTTGATCTTGTGGGCGCCGGCGTTGGTGTAGGGGTGGATCAGGGCGGCGACGTCGCGCATTTGGGCGTTGGTCAGCGTGTCGTGGGCCATGGGGGGGCTCCTGTGCCGGGGGTTTCGGGACGGTGTGGGCTCTTGGCGCGGGGTCTTGATTGCAGAGTGACCGGATTTGCGCGCCGGAGCAATTGCGCGCATGGACACTTACGCGCGACCCGCGCTCAACGCCGTATCGGGAAAGCCAGTTCGGGGCGGTACTCGGCAAAACTCGTCAGGCTCTGGCGGTCGCACTCCGCCTGCCAGCGCGAGCCGGGCACCACGGCCGAGACACAAGGAAAGCGTGCGCGCAGGGCTTGGGTGTGGGGGTTATCCTCGATGGCGATGGCCACCAGCCCCGCGACCGTGCCGCCTTGGCGCTCGATCAGGCGGAGGGCGCCGTCCATGGTGCCGCCGGTCTCGACCCACTGATCGACGAGCAGCACGCGCGTGCCGGGCGCAAAGGCGGGCTGGCGCAACTCCATCTCCTGGGTGCGGCCCGAGTAGTTGGTAAAGGCGACGGTGTCGGTGGCGACGCAGAGCTTTCCGGCCTTGCGGATCGGCAGAAAGCCCAGCCCGAGCCGTGTGGCCAGTGCACTACCCAGGACAAACCCCATGGCGTCGATCCCGGCGACAGCGTCGGCCTCGATGCCGCCCAGATCGGCGCTCAGGTCGTCGAGCAGATCGTGGAAGGCTTGGGGGTGGATGTAGAGCGCGGTCGGGTCGAGCCAGGCAAACTGCGCGCCCTTGGTGTTGGGCGCCATCAGGGTGAGATACCAGCGATCTGCGCGCGGGCCTTTGTCGGGTTGCGCGCTCATGGCGTGCGCCCGAGATCGGCTGAGACCTCCAGCAGTGCGGTCAGGCGGGCGGGATCGATGGTGTAGAAATCACCCGGATGGTTAATGCCGGTGGCGACGAGAAAGGCATCGACGCCGGCGTAGTGCGCTGCGTTTTCCGGTGTCACGCCCGAGGCTAGGGCCAGCGGGCGCGCCCCGGCCCCGACGCGAAAGGCGGTGATTTTGTCCAGGGCTGCGGCTTCTCCGGTGGCGGTCCCCGAGGTGGTGACGGCGTCCATATACGGCGCGGCCAGTGCGGCGGCGCGCTGCCAGTGTTCGGGGGCGACTGGGCGCTGCTTTTTGAAGGCGGTGCCGCCGAAGTAGAGCCCGTCCCACCCCGAGGCCGTGCGTGCGACTTGGATGGCGTCGGCTTCGGTTTGGTGTGAGGCGCGCTCGTCGATGCGCGCGTCGTCGGCCCAATAGGCATCGATCCGCACACCCTCGCGCGCCAGCCGTCCCAGCACCGCAAACGCATCGCGTCCGGTGACGGCGAGAAAATTGACCCCGATCCACGCTTGGGGAAAGGCCGTGCGCGCCGTGCGGATCAGCGGCAAAAACGCCTGGACGCCGAAGTCGTGGTTGATCAGAAACGCCCCCGGCGCGCTGGCGGCGAAGGCGGTGTCGAGATTGGCCAGGGTCTGGGCGGTATCGCGGACGTGGACCACCGGCAGCACGACCGGGCCTGGG
>JBCDHK010000375.1:0-3752 GCA_038750185.1 Pseudomonadota bacterium | reverse complement strand
GCTGTCCATGAGCTGCATCTGATGGTCGCGCCCATCGTGCTCGGCTCGGGCAAGACCGGGCTTAATCTCGCGCCCATCGACACGCTTGATGAGGCGATGCGTCCGCGGGTGCGCACGATGCGTTTTTCCGACGGCGACATGTTGTGCATGTGTGCCATCGAGAGTGTGCTCGCTGCATAAAAGTGCTGCCTGCGGCGCTGTCACTCAGTGGCATCGAACATCAAATCGCCACAATCATCGCTAAGTGTTGGTTACATCAAATGGGATGGAGCGTGTGCTCCTGAAAGCCTGAAGTCGTACCATGTCTCTGATCAAGTTTGCACAGGATGAAACCGGCTCTGCCGCGCTTGATTGGGTCGCTTTGGCGGCCGGTATCGTGATTCTCGGGCTCGCTGTAGTGTATGGTGTCTTCCAGAGTAGTGTCAGCCAACTTACCCGCTCCATTAATGAAGACCTGATCGAAATCGAACAAGGTGCTGTTTCGAAACCATCTTCGGGAGCCTTTTCTGGTAACAATTCCGGAGAGGGTGAAAATAATATCGACTCGGAGACTGAATAAACCGGGGTTTCCGCTGAAAATCAGCCCGAAGACATCTCGATTACGCTATTGGGCCGCGCGAATACTTCAGATCGCACAGTCGATGCGCGCTCCATAAATTAAAAGCTGCGCATCCTCCGCACTCCCGTCCTGCCAGAGCCGCATGCCGATCTTCTCCGCCACCCGGCGCGAGGGCGAATTGTCGCGGTTAATCTCAGCGATGACGCTCTTCAGCCCCACGCTCTGAAAGCCGTGGCTGAGCAGATTGGCCGCCGCTTCAGGGGCAAAGCCCTGCCCACGCGCGCGTCCAACCACCCGCCACCCGATCTCGGTGCGCGGGCCGAGCGCATTCTCGGGGATCAGACACACCCAGCCGAGAAATTCGCCGGGGTTGGCCTTGCGCGCAATCACCCAATAGCCGAGCCCGGGCGGGTAGGGGCCTCTGATACGTGCGCGGATAAAAGCCTTGTGGGCGCGGGGGTTATCCCAGGGGCCGTCGATGTGGCGCACGGTGTTGGGCTCGCGGTCGAGGGCCAGGCAGGCGTCGAAATCGGCCATGGTGCGCGGGCGCAATCTAAGGCGTGGCGTCTCGATTGCCGGGAGTGGGGGGCTGGTTGTCGAGAAATCGCTCATGGCCTTGTTCTACAGCAGCTCTGCCCATCGCACCACGCCCGCCGGTGCTCCTCTGACACCGCCAAAGCGCTAGCCGCGGGGCTGCGACCATTGTGTGTCTACGTTGCATTTGCGGTAGTAATCTTCAGTAGCGAATGATAAACGCTCTGGCGTCGGGCCAAGACGGTCCGTTGGTGCGTAGTGAGTGAAGTGCTCAGTTGTAGTTATAAACTCAAAGTTGTGCTGCAACAATTGGGAAACAACTTAGGCGTTTATGGTTTGCGGCGCCTTGGCCTCTTCCTCCTTGCCCCAACAACCGTCCCAAGCCCATTGGGCGCCCTTTTGCCGGATCCGAGTATTGGGTCGGCGTTTGGGGGTGGTCGCGTGCCAGGGAGAGCGAGATGGCGGATAATATCGTAACGATCGAGGCAGAAGACTTCGCCAAACACGGGTTCAAGACCGTCCATGGCAACAAGGCTTCCGGTGGAGATCTGGTCAAGATCACCGGACACAAGGGCAGCCTGAAAACTGATTTCTCCGGCAAGTCCGGCACCTACGACCTGACCGTCTTCGTCCAGGACGAGAGCGACGGCCAGAGCACCATCGAGGTGCTGGTCGATGGCAAGGTGGTCGGCACCATCGACCTCGATGGCAACACCAACCAAATCGGCTCCAACAACGGCGGCTTCGACGCCTTCACCCTCACCGGCCTCGACATCGACGCCAGCGACAAGATCGAACTACGCGCCAAGCGCGACGGCCATGAGTTTGTACGCATCGACCGGGTCGAGTTTGCCCATGTCGACGTGCCCGAGCGCGTCACGGTGCTACACGAAGACTTTGGCGACAAAAATCTCGCCGGCTCGTCCGATGTCGAGTTGAGCGACTTCCTCGGAGCCTATGGCGGCGCGCTGACCAACGGCCACGAAGACGGCGCACTGGTATTTCGCGATCTCGATCTCTCCCACCTCGAAGACGTCCAACTCAGCCTCGACGCGGCCATCCTCAGCGGCCATTTCGAAGAGATTGGCTCCCAGTTTGGCGATTTCCTGCGCATCGAAGTGGTCACCGATCAGGGCGTGATCGTCCTCGATACCTTTTCAGGTAACGGCCAAACGCTCATCGGCGACAAGACCGGGCAGACCATCGATGCAGGGCTAGAGGCGCTCAACTACGTGCTGCCCAGCGGTCTGGAGAGCGCCCAGTTGCGCATTGTCTCCGACATTTCTGCCGCCAACGAAAAGATCCTGCTCGACAACGTCAAAGTGACCGCCATTGAGGCGCTCAAGCCGGTCGATCCTGATCAGATCTGCATCGAGTTCGATGTCGACGCCAACGGCAATGCTCTGCACGCGGGCGATGGTCTGGCCGGCGGGCTGGTGCTGGAGGGTGTGACCTTCACCGCGATCCGCGATCAGGACAAGATCGCCAACGGCGGCAATGGCGTGTTCGACGACGTGATGGTGTTCGACGCTGCCAATCCCACGGGTGGCGACACCGATCTCTTCCAGCCGGCGCAGGGCAATATCATCATCATCTCCGAGGACGGTGATGCCTCCGATCCCGATGACAATGCCCGGGGTGGCACCATCGTCGCCGAGTTGGACACACTCTCCACCGTCAACTCGATCACCATTCTGGACACCGATACGCGCAGCGGCGGCACGGTCGAGCTATTCGGGGCCGATGGCGCGCTGCTGGCGAGCTTTGCGATCCCCCAGATTGCCGATGGCGGCCTGCAAACGCTGGATCTGGGCGACACCGAAAACGTCAAGCGCGTTGAGGTCAACTTCAAGAGCTCTGGCGCCATCGACGATTTTAAGTTCGTACCACAGGACGCCCCCGAGCCGGCAGCGCTTGGCGACTTGGTGTTCTTCGACGCCGACCGCGACGGCATCCAGGATCCGGGCGAGACCGGGGTCGAGGGCGTCACGGTAACGCTGACCGGCGGCGGGCTCGACGGCGTGATCGGCACGCCCGACGACACCACCGAGACGCAAGTGACCGATGCCGATGGCGGCTATCTGTTCACCGGGCTCAACCCGGGCGAGGAGTACAAGGTCACCTTCTCTGGCATCCCAACGGGTTTGGCCTTCACCGCGCCCAACCAGGGCGGCGACGACGCGCTCGATAGCGATGCCGTGGTCTCGGGCCCGGGTGAGGCGATGAGCCAGATCGTGACGCTGGCACCGGGCCAGACCGATCTCGACATCGACGCGGGCCTGGTCGACCCAGGCACGGCGGCGCTCGGCGATACGGTGTTCTTCGATGAAAACGGCAACGGCCTGCTCGATCAGGGCGAAGGCTTGGTCGAGGGCGCTTTGGTCGAGCTGCTCGATGGCCAGGGCAATGTGCTCGACAGCCAGCTGACTGGGGCCGACGGCGGCTATCTGTTCGACCAGCTCCAGGCCGGGTCCTATCAGGTGCGCTTCAACACCGTGGGCGACTTCGTGTTCACCACGGCGTCGAGCCAGCCGGCAGAGGCTGCCAACAACGACAGCGATGCCGACCAGACCACCGGGCTGACCGACCTCATCACCCTCGACATCGGCGAGACCGATCTCGACATCGATGCAGGCTTGGTCGACCCAGGCACGGCGGC
>JBCDHK010000374.1:0-3784 GCA_038750185.1 Pseudomonadota bacterium | reverse complement strand
GTCTTCTGGGAAATATAGAAAATAAAAACTCCTCAGAAATATTTATAATGTTTGATTTTTTTCGTGAAGAAAGTAAAGATGGAATATTAAAGAATTTATATGTTATAGATATCAATAGTATCCGGCATGATAACTTTAATATGGAATAATATAGAAATGAACGGAGTTTACGGGGTTCGAATTACAGCCTGCCAACCGCCTTCCCCCACCGTCCCAAGTATGCCAAAACCCGCGCGACAGACGCACCAGGACGAGGCCCCATGTTCGAGACCACCCCGATCCCCGATCTCTTGATCGTGCGGCCCAAGCGCTTTGGCGACGACCGCGGCTTTTTCTCCGAGGTTTGGAACCGCAAGGCCTTTGAGGCCGAGGGCCTGACCTTCGATTGGTGCCAGGACAACCACTCGCGCTCGGGCGCCACAGGCACACTGCGCGGCCTCCACTATCAGGCGCCGCCCTTCGCCCAGGCCAAGCTGGTGCGCTGTGCCAAGGGCTGCGTCTGGGATGTGGGCGTCGATGTGCGCCCGGGCTCGCCCACCTATGGCAAGTGGTTCGGGCTGGAGCTTTCCGAGGACAACTGGACCCAACTCCTGGTCCCGCGCGGCTTCCTCCACGGCTTTGTCACCCTCGTGCCCGACAGCGAGGTGCTCTACAAGGTCGACGCCCCCTACTCCAAGGAGTGCGACGGCGCCGTCGCCTGGGACGATCCCGAGATCGCTGTCGAGTGGCCCGTGGAGGGCGCGCCCGTCCTCTCCGACAAAGACCGCGCCGCGCCCCACCTCAAAGACTGGCAAAACCCTTTCGCGGAGATGGCCCAATGAAGATCCTGGTGACGGGGGGCGCGGGCTTTATCGGCTCGGCGGTGGTGCGCCAGTTGATCCGCGAGACCGAGGCCGAGGTCATCAACCTCGACAAACTGACCTACGCCGCCACGCCCGAGGCCCTCGAAGAGACCGGCCAGAGCCAGCGCTACACCCTCATCCAGGGCGATATCTGCGACCGCGCGCTGGTGGACCAGGTGTTCGAGGAGCACCGCCCCGATGCGGTCATGCACCTCGCCGCCGAGAGCCATGTCGACCGCTCCATCGACGGGCCGGCCGATTTCATCAACACCAACGTGCTCGGCACCTTCACGCTGCTAGAGGCCGCGCGTGCCCATGGGCTCGACAAGGACGGCTTTCGCTTCCACCACATCTCCACCGATGAGGTGTTTGGCACGCTAGGCCCGAGCGATCCGGCCTTCTCCGAGACCACGCCCTATCAGCCCAACAGCCCCTATTCGGCCTCCAAGGCCGCCTCCGACCACCTGGTGCGCGCCTGGGGCGAGACCTACAGCCTGACCGTAGTCACCTCGAACTGCTCGAATAATTACGGCCCCTGGCAGTTTCCAGAAAAACTGATCCCGGTGATGCTGATCGCAGCCACCGAGGGGCGCCCGCTGCCGATCTACGGCACCGGCGAGAACATCCGCGATTGGCTGTTCGTCGACGACCACGCCCGCGCGCTCCGCCTCATCCTGGAGAAGGGTACGCCGGGCGAGACCTACTGCGTTGGCGGCAATGCCGAGCGCACCAACCTCCAGGTGGTCCACGCGATCTGCGCCCACCTCGACGCCCGCCTGCCCGAGAGCGCGCCCCACGACAAGCTGATCTCCTTCGTCACCGACCGCCCCGGCCACGACGCGCGCTATGCCATCGACGCCAGCCGCATCCGCCGCGATCTCGGCTGGGAGCCGCAGGAGACTTTTGAAACAGGGCTCGCGGCCACGCTCGATTGGTATCTGGATAATCGGGAGTGGTGGCAGAACATCCGCGCCGCCAAGTACTCGGGCCAGCGCCTGGGGCTGTCGGCATGAAGATCGTCGTCGTTGGCGAGACCGGTCAGGTCGCGCGCGCCTTGGCCGAGGCAGCCCCCGAAGGCACGGTGTTTCTCGGGCGCGACAAGCTCGATCTGGAGAACCCTGAGAAGATCAGGGACGTGCTGGTGCCAGAGGGCGCCGACGTGGTGATCAACGCTGCCGCCTACACCGCGGTCGACAAGGCCGAGGAGGAGCGCGAGCGCGCCTTCGTCATCAATGGCGAGGCGGTGGGCGCGCTGGCGGCGGCGGCGGCCGAGACCGGCGCGGCCTTTGTCCATCTCTCCACCGATTACGTCTATCCGGGCGACAAGGCCGGGCTCAATCTGGAGAGCGACCCGGTCGATCCGATCAATGCCTACGGCGCCTCCAAACTGGCCGGCGAGGAGGCGGCACTTGCCGCCAATCCGCGCAGTGTCATCCTGCGCACGGCTTGGGTCTATGCGCCTTGGGGCAAGAATTTCGTGCTTACCATGCTGCGTCTCGCCGAGCGTGAGCGCCTCACCGTGGTCGAGGACCAGCACGGCCAGCCCACCTCAGCCCTCGATATCGCCGAGGCGTGTCTTGCGGTGGCGCGCCGTGTGGCCGAGGCTCCGGCAGATGATCCAGTCTTCGGCGTCTATCACTATGCCGGAGCGGGGCCGACCACCTGGGCCGAGTTTGCCCGCGCGACCTTCACCAAGGCCAAGACGCTCGGCCTGATCGAAACGGCGCCCGACGTAGCTGGCATTCCGACCAGCGCCTATCCGACGCCCGCCAAACGCCCAGCCAATTCAACGCTGGACTGCACCCGTTTCGAGCAAGCCTTCGCCACGGCGACCGTGCCCTGGCCGGACGCCCTGCAAACTACGCTAGAGCGCCTCGCCGCCAACCGCTGAGCCCCTCAGAAGGCATCCTTGCGCCGGCGCACCTCGGCAAACACCGCCGCCGCATCGCCTCCGGGCAGCCCGACGGCCTGCTGAACCGGCCACTCGCTCGCGCGCAGGAAAGGGTTGGTCGCCAGTTCCTCAGCCAAGGTGGCCGGCACGATGGGCTCCCCCGCCGCATTGGCCGCCTCGATCTTGGCAATGCGGGCCTGAAGTGCTGCATTGTCGGGCTCGATCGAGAGCGCAAACCGCCCATTGGCCGCACCATAGTCATGGCCCGAGTAAAACGCCGTGTCCTCGGGCAGCGCCATCAGTTTACTGAGGCTCTCCCACATCATTGCATGGGTGCCCTCGAACACCCGCCCGCAGCCGAGCGCCATCAAACTGTCGGCGGTAAAGGCCACCCGGTCCTCATCGAGCACAAAGGCAATGTGACCGATAGTGTGGCCCGAGACATCGATAACCCGCGCCGTGCTCTCGCCGAGATAGACGTGTTCACCCTCGGACAGCTCGCGGTCAAGCGCGGGCAGACGGCCCAGATCCTTGACATGGCCCACGGTCTCGGCGCCGTAGCGCGCGCGCAGCGCCTCGACCGCATCGGTATGATCGGCATGGTGGTGGGTGATCCAGATCTGATTGAGCCCCCAGCCGCGCTCTTCCAACGCGGCAACGATGGCGTCTTCCTCGGGGGCATCGACCAGTGCCACCTCTCCGCTGGCGCCATCGCGCACCAGATAGGCATAGTTGTCGGTGCGGCAGAATACGGTGACGACCTCGACGGGCATGGGGCTCTCCTGGCTGTCGGAATGGGCTGTCGGAATGGGCTGTCGGAATGGGCTGTCGGGATGGGTTGGCGCCACCCTGCCCCCACTGCGCCCCACGATCAAGAGAGGGGTAAGACACGCGCAAGCGGGCGGTCAAACGCCGCGGGTGCACGCCATGGGATGGCACCGACGCGGTTGAATAGCTACTTTCAGCCCATGCATCTCGACGTGGTCGATCTTCGCCGTTTCTACTACACGAGCCGTCTTGGGCGTCTCGTCCAGCTCACCTTGCGCGAACG
>JBCDHK010000373.1:0-3803 GCA_038750185.1 Pseudomonadota bacterium | reverse complement strand
CTGGAGCAGGCCGTCACCGAACACCTCGGCGGGCTCGACATCCTGATCAACAACACCGGCGGCCCGCCGCCCGGGCGCATGGCCGATGCCGACCCTGCGGCGCTCGCCGCCCACTTCGAGCCCATGGTGTTGCGCGTGGCCGAGATCACCGCCCGCTTTTTGCCAGGCATGCGCGCCCAAGGCTGGGGGCGGGTGCTCACCATCGGCTCCTCGGGCGTGGTGCAACCGATCCCGACGCTGGGGCTCTCCAATGCACTGCGCTCGGCGCTGGTTGGCTGGTCGAAATCGCTGGCGGGCGATCTGGCGGGCGAGGGCATCACCGTCAACATGCTGCTGCCCGGGCGCATCCACACCGAGCGCGTCGACGAACTCGATGCCGCCGCCGCCAAACGCAGCGGGCAGGCCATCGAGGAGGTCCGCAAAGCCTCCATGGCGCAGATCCCGGCAGGACGCTATGGGCGGGTCGAGGAGTTCGCGGCAGTCGCGGCATTCTTGGTCAGCGAACCGGCGGGCTACGTCACCGGCTCGCTGGTGCGCTGCGACGGCGGGCAGATCCGCAGCGTTTGAGGCCGGTTGGCCAGCGCGCCTCAAGCACGGTCAAAGCGGCCCGCCCAAGACAGGAGCAGCGCGCGCTCAAAGCCTTTGGCGCGGCGCATCCAGGCGCGGTTGAGCTGGCGCACAGCCCCGCGCCGCGCCGCCAGATCGTTGGAGAGGATGGCAAAGGCCAGCCGCCGCCCACCAGGCGTGGTGAGATAGCCCGAGAGACCGCGCACGTAATCCATGGTGCCGGTCTTGGCGCGCACCTCGGTTGCGGCCGCCAGGGGGTTGTCGCGGCCACCGAGCGCATAGGGCGCGAGCAGGGCCGCCGCAGTTCCGGGTGGGAGCGATGGGGCCCTCGCTTTGGCCGCACCGCGCCCAGCCGCCGAGGCCAACAGCGCCACCAGATGTTCCGGCGCGATCCGGCTCTGGATGCTCAGCCCCGAGTGATTGACAAAGCCGATTGCCGCGTCATCCGAACTGCGCCCGATGCACCCGGCATGCCAGCGGTTCATCAACCCCGCCGAGGCGGCCAGTGTCGCCGGGGCGCCGTCTGTGGCGTGGCTGGCGGCAAGGCCCAAGGCCTCGGCCGTCAGGTTGGTGGAAAAGCGCAGCATGTCCGAGGCCACCTCGCCAAGAGGCCGCCCCGAAAGACGCGCCAGCACCCTGGCCTCGCCCGCAAGCCCCAACTCAGGCGAAGGCAGCACAATCCCCACCTCCCGGGCAATCGCCTGAAACACGCGTCCAGCATGGAGCACCGGGCGCTTGACCGGCAGCCAGCGCTCCCCCCTGCCCTGGAGCGCACGCGCTGGCAGACGCCAGAGCACCCGCTCCCCGGCCACCACATGCATGGGCCGCCCGCGCGCGGGATCGACGCCAATCCACGGTGCTGCCGGATCGCGCCCCTCGCCAAGCGCGCTAAAGCGGGGCTGCCCGCGCCCCCAACGCAGCCGCACGCGGTTGAAGTTGAGATTGAGCCCGGCGACGCCCGGATTATAGGGCACGTCGATGGGCTGGGTCGGATCGATGGAGGCGATTTCGGGCAAGGGCGCACCATCGACCAGAAAACGTCCGGTAATGCGCGTGAGCCCAGCACTACGCAGCGCCTCGGCCAAGGTGTAGAGCGCGTCGCTGTCAAGCTCGGGATCGCCGCCGCCCTTGAGGATCAGATCACCATCGAGCGTGCCCGCTGCCAGCCTGCCCCGTCCCAACACGGCGGTCTCGAAACGGTGGGCGAGGCCGAGACGCTCGGCGGCATAAAGGGCGGTGGGCATTTTGGCCACTGAGGCGGGCGCAAAGGCGCGCTCGCCGTCCTGGGCGTCGAGCACGGCACCGGTGTCGAGATCGGCCACCAGCCAGCCAGACGGCCCGCTTGGGCCAAGACGGGCCTTGAGTTCAAAACCGGCCTCGGAGGTCGCTTCGGGAATGGGGCCGAGGGGGCGTGTGCGCGGCAAGGGCGCGCGTGGCGGCGCATCGGCCACCGCAGCGCAGGCAGACAGCGACAACAACCCAGCGATGGCGGCGCGGCGGTCGATCATGGCGGTTGTCCGATGTCGAGACCCTCACTTGCAGGCTGGCAGAAACCACGCCGTGCGGCAACCGCTTAGAGCATTTTGTGCAAACATTGGTTCGCGCAAAATGCTCTAAGTTATTGTCTTGCCGCGACTTCCGAGCCAGTCGGTGTTTCCACCTCCTTTGAAATCGCTCTAGCCTGCGCGCAAGGTCACGGCCACTCCCCCCGCGCGCGGATCGCCGAGGACGACTGCGCCGACATCGCCCCGGTCAACAGCACCCAGCGCGGCGTGTCGGTGCGCCCGAGCAGCCCCGCGCGCGACTGCGCCAGGCGCTGCCCGCTAAAACGTTGCGCCGCTGGAGAGAGCCCAGCCCGAAGCTGCTCGCCAGGGCGCGCCAAGACGCCCACGGCATGGCTGGCCATGATCCACTCCCAACGCTCCCAGCGGTGCAGCGTCGCCAGATTGTCGGCGCCCATCAGCCAAATCAGCCGCACCCCCGGATAGCGCGCATCGAGCGCAGCCAGCGTATCGGCGGTGTAGCGGCTGCCGAGATGGCGCTCGATGCCGGTGATCTCAACGCGTGGATGCTGCATCAGCGCCTGGCAGGCGGCAATGCGGCGCTCGATGCCGGCGGGCCCGTGGGGTTTGAGCGGATTGCCAGGGCTCACCAGCCACCACACCCGGTCGAGCCCGAAAGTGCGCAGCGCCCAATGTGTGATATGGACGTGGCCCCGGTGAGGGGGATCGAACGAGCCGCCGAGCAGACCGATGCGCTGGCCGGGCGTGGCGATGGGACCGCGGACGAACAAGGCGAGGCTCCGGCTGTGCGGGGTCTTCCATACGCATCGTCTCGCGGGGGTTGTCAATGGGCGTGGGGGTGGGCACGGGCGGGCGCGGTCCATCGGCTTGACCGCTCTTGGCGTGTCGGCCCCATTGATCGCCCCACTGATGGCGGCGTTGATCTTGCACCCAGGCGCGGCTAAGCATCGCCCAACCGGCGACAGCGCTTCAAGGAGGCCCGTCATGGCCAGCTACCAATACGTCTATCACATGGATGGGGTGTCCAAGACCTACCCCGGCGGCAAGAAATGCTTTGAGAACATCCGGTTGTCGTTTCTGCCGGGCGTCAAGATCGGCGTGGTGGGCGTCAACGGCGCCGGTAAATCGACACTGATGCGCATCATGGCCGGCCAGGACAAGGACTTCACCGGCGAGGCTTGGGCGGCCAAGGGCGCCCATGTCGGCTATCTGCCCCAGGAGCCCAAGCTCGACGAAGACCTGGACGTGCGCGGCAACGTCATGCTGGGCGTGGCCGAAAAACAGGGCAAGCTCGACCGCTATAACGAGGTCGCCATGAAGGTGGCCGAGGATTATTCGGACGAACTGATGGAGGAGATGACTGCGCTCCAGGATCAGATCGACGCTGAAAACCTCTGGGACCTCGACGCCCAGGTCGATATCGCCATGGAGGCACTGCGCTGTCCGCCCGACACCGCGCCTGTGGCCACGCTCTCAGGCGGTGAGCGCCGCCGTGTGGCGCTCTGCAAGCTGCTGTTAGAGGCGCCCGACATGCTGCTGCTGGACGAGCCCACCAACCACCTCGACGCCGAGACCATCGCCTGGCTGCAAAAGCACCTGATCGAGTACAAAGGCACCTGCCTGATCGTCACCCACGACCGCTACTTTCTCGACGACATCACCGGCTGGATCTTGGAGCTCGACCGCGGGCGCGGCGTGCCGTGGGAAGGCAAT
>JBCDHK010000372.1:0-3807 GCA_038750185.1 Pseudomonadota bacterium | reverse complement strand
GCAGATGGCGAGCTTAGGATCGAAAGCGCGCGCCGACGCCGCCACCGCCTCGCCGCCGTGGCCCACCACCACCGCGACGCGCTCAGGCCCAAGCGAGGCCGCTGCCGCCAGCGCATGGTGCAAAAGCGGCGCCGAGCCCACGTCATGCAGCGCCTTAGGCCGGGATGAGCGCATCCGCGTGCCCTTGCCCGCTGCCAAAACCACCGCCGCCACTGGCCGCTGCGTCATGCTCCACACCCTCCTAACCTCGCCCGCGTTATACTCAGCGCACTGCGTGCGGCAAAGACGCTGCACCTGCGAAGGCGATCAGATAGTGTTTCAGTCCGTTGCGCTCTGCGATATACCGCGGCCAGGGCAAGCGAGGGAGGACGGCCATGAACCGGCGCTATTTCGGGACCGACGGTATGCGCGGGCGTGCCAATACGCCACCGATCACGCCCGAGATCGCCATGGCGCTTGGCCAGGCGGCGGGGCGCTATTTTCGCAACGGCGAGCGCACCCACCGTGTGGTGATCGGCAAGGACACTCGCCGCTCGGGCTATATGCTGGAGACGGCGCTCACCGCCGGTTTCACCTCGGTCGGCATGGACGTGCTCCAGACCGGGCCGATCCCGACCCCGGCTGTGGGGATGCTGACGCGGTCGCTGCGCGCCGATGCGGGCGTCATGATCTCGGCCTCGCATAACCCTTTCGAGGACAACGGCATCAAGCTCTTCGGCCCCGATGGCTTCAAGCTCTCCGATGCGGTTGAGGCCGAGATCGAGGCGCTGATGGAGGCCCCTGACGGCCTAGCGCCCCCGGCCCGCATTGGACGCGCCACCCGCATCGAGGACGGGCGCGGGCGCTATATCGAGTTCTGCAAGGCCTCGTTTCCGCGCGGGCGCACGCTCTCGGGCCTGCGCATCGTGGTCGATTGTGCCAACGGCGCCGCCTATCGCACCGCCCCCGACGTGCTCTGGGAGCTGGGCGCCGAGGTGATCCGCCTGGCCAGCGAGCCCGATGGCGAGAACATCAACCTCGCCTGCGGCTCGACCGATCCCAAAGCCGCCCAAGCCATGGTGATCGAGCGCCGCGCCGATCTCGGTATCACGCTCGACGGCGATGCCGACCGGGTGCATCTCATCGACGAACGGGGCCGTGTCATCGACGGCGATCAGGTGATGGCCCTGATCGCCCGGCGCATGGCGGCTGCCGGCACGCTCGCCAAGGCGACGCTCGTGACCACGGTGATGTCCAATCTCGGGCTGGAGCGGCTGCTCCACTCGGAAGGGATCCACCTGGAGCGCACCGCCGTGGGAGACCGCTACGTGGTCGAGCGCATGCGCGAGGGCGGGTTCAACCTCGGCGGCGAGCAGTCGGGCCACATTATCCTGAGCGACCACGTCACCACGGGCGATGGGCTGTTGGCCGCGCTTCAGGTGCTGGCGGCCTTGACCGAAGACACCCGCCCCGCCTCCGAGATCTGCGCCCAATTCGAGCCCTGCCCCCAGCTCCTCAGAAACGTCCGCTTCTCCGCCGCAGCCCGCCCCTTAGAGGACGAGGCCGTCCAGGCCGCCATCACCGCCATGCGCGGCGAACTTGGCGAGGGCGGGCGCCTCGTGATCCGCGCCTCGGGCACCGAGCCCGTCATCCGCGTCATGGGCGAGAGCGACGACCCGGTGCTCCTGGAGCGCGCCATCGACACCATCTGCGCCGAGGTGGCGCGCGCCGCCAACTAAGGCCCCCATGCGCATCCTCCATCTCTCGGCGGATTTTCCCGATCCGCTGGTTCCGGCCAAGACGCGGGCGGTGGCCAATCTGCTCGATCTGGTGCCCGAACACGAGCATCGGGTGTGGTCGCTCAATCGCGTCGGCAGGCGCGCCGGCATCTCGGCGCTCGATTTTGGGCCTGGCCACCGCGCGCTCGCCTACGGCGCGCCGGGCAAGGGGCTCTGGCTCGACACCTATCTCGCACGGGTGGCCGATTTCGTGCTGGAAGACGCGGCGCGCGCGGGCTTTGTCCCCGAGGCCGTGCATGCCCACAAGCTCTCAGTCGAGGGTCTGGTCGGGCGGCGCGTTGCCGAGGCCCATGGCGTGCCCCTCATCGTCTCTTCGCAGGGCAACACCGATCTCAAGATCATCAGTGCCCGCCCCGATCTGCGCCCGCGCTGGCGGGCGGTCTGGCAGCAGGCGGCCGTCGTGTTGCCGTTTGCACCTTGGACGGGCGAGGGGCTGACACGGCTACTCGGCCCTCGCACCGGAGCGATGCACTGGCTGCCCTGCCCGACACCTGCCGACACGCTCCACCCCCCACGCGAGAGCGAGGCCGTCTTGACCAGCGCCTTCCATCTGGCAGGCCACGCCAATAAGAACGCGGCCCTCCTGATGCGCGCCACCTTGGCGGCTGCGCGCCAAGTCCCTGAGGTGCGCCTGCAAATCGCCGGTGGAGGCGATGCCCATGCCTTTGCGGCGCTCGCGCGCCAAGCCGCCGAGCATCCCGCGCGCCTGAGCCTCCTCGGCCCGCGCGCCCATGCCAGCATGCCAGCGCTCTTCAACGCCTCCGCCGCCATGCCCCTACCCTCCAAACGCGAGAGCTACGGCATGGCGCTGGTCGAGGCGCTGATGGCGGGGTGTCCGGTGCTCTACTCCAAAGGCACGGCCATCGACGGCTATCTGGAGGACGGCGCGGTCTCGCTGGCTGTTGCGCCCGAAGAGGGTGCCGTGACGGAAGGATTGGTGCGCCTTCTGCGCGAGAACGCCGCCTTCAAGGCCCGCTTGGCCGGGCTACAAGAGAGCGGCGGGCTGGAGCGCTTTCGCCGTCGCGCCATTGCCGCCACCTACCGCGATGTGCTGGCCGCGCTCGGCTGAGGTTAAGAATGGTGTAGGGCAATATTACTGCGAGGATCTGCGTTAAGTCCTTATTTACCATATTTGGCCAGAGTGTCGCAGTCCCCGAACTGCCTGGAGCCACCCCGAGATGTCCCGCAGCGCGCGCCGATGAACCACTCCTGGAGCTCACTTGCGGCCCTACCGTTGACCATGCGGTGGTGGCGTATCCCGATCCTAGTTGTCGTATTGGCCGGGGTCTGGGCCGCTGTTTTGGGCGTTGCCGCCGCCGAAGACCGCGCCGAAGATCGTGCAACCGCAGACCGTGCAACTCTGGACGTGGTCTACAACCCCTTTGCACTCTATTCGCGCGCTGGCGATGCAGCCGAAGGCGGCGAGGGGAGTGGTGGGGTGGACAGCGCAGCCGAGCCCACCGGCTATGCCATCGACATCCTCAAGGCGCTTGCCGCCGAGCTCGGCCTGACGCTGCGCTTTCACCGTGCTGCCAATCCGGGTGAGGCGCTCCAGGCGATCGCAGCGGGTGAGGGCGATGTCCACCCTCACCTCTCGCCGAGCGCTGAGCGCCGCGCCACGGTGCAATTCACCGATCCCATCGATACCATCCGCATCGCACTCTACACGCGCGCTGCGCGCCCCGGGCAGGCCAGGCTGGACGATCTTTCGGGCATGCGCCTCGGCTTTACCGCCGGCAGCATCAATGCCCAGGTGGCCCGCGATTTTCCCGAGGCCATTCACGTGCCCTATGCCGATAGTGAACGGCTGTTCTTTGCGCTGGCGCGCGGCGACATCGATGCCGCCCTTTATCCGAGCCGGGCGTTTCGCGAACTGTCCCGGCTGCTTGGCACTGCGGGACACTACACCGCCATCGGTGCGCCGGTGCGCGAGATCCCGCTCGCCCTGGCCGTCAGCAATCGCCGCCCGGCGCTGCGCGACGAACTCGACCGCGCGCTGCGCAGCCTGCGCGCCAGTCCGGCCTTCGCG
>JBCDHK010000371.1:0-3828 GCA_038750185.1 Pseudomonadota bacterium | reverse complement strand
TGGCCCAAGGAAAAACCACGTCCGGTCTGGTGCTGAGCGCGGACACCTGGGACGACTTTGCCCCCACCGCGCGCCGCGCGTGCTTACAAGAGATGCGTGAGCGCGACCCCGACGCCGCCCGCGCCCTGATCGAGGCCAAAGCCGGTGAGAGCGCAGCCGACGCGCGGCTGCGGCTTATCGAGATCCTGGAGGACGGGCTCTGCCAGACCGATGCGCCTTATCTGAAAAGCCTCTCGGGTGATCGTTCGGCCAAGGTGCGTGCGCTGGCTGCGCGGCTGCTGGGGCGTCTCGGCCTGGCCGAGGAGCGCGCGGAGGACACCGAGGCGCTGGCCAAAACGGTGGCCGAGTTTTTCTCGGTGCGCCGCGCCGGGCTGCTCAGCCGCCAGCACAAGATCACCGCCCATCCGGCCAAAACCGCCGCCCAGCGCCTTCGCCGCAGTAGGCTCTTGCAAAACACCACCGTGGCCGGGCTTTGCGGGGCGCTCGGCTTGGATGCGCTGGCGCTGGCCAAGGGCTGGCCGCTGGAGACCGAGGCTGGCATGCTGACCGAGTTTACCTCGGTCGTCATCGCCACTGGCTCGGACGAGGCGGCTGAGGCGCTGTTTCAGCGTCTGCCGCGGCGTGAGGCCACCCTGCGCCGCCGCCTCCTCGACCGCCTGCCCCCGGCGCGGCGCGCGGCCTTACTGGCGGAGGTCCTGGCGACCGATGAGCCCCCCTTTTCCGAGAGCGTGGCCTGCGTCAGCCCCCCTGGCACCCTGGCCTTGAGCGCCTTTTCCCGCGCCCATGGGCTCAGGGTGTTTATCGATGCGGCGCCGATGGATGAGACCGGGCGCACCAAGCTGCTCAACTTCGGCGCCTTTGCCGAGGGCGCGCACGCGCTGGCGCTGATGCTCGACCAGGAGGGGGCCAGGACCCTCTTTGAGCGGCTGACGGAGGCCGGGCTCAGCCGCTTTGATCCAAGCCTGGCCTTTCTCGCCTTCAACGCCGCCCTCGATGGAAGAACGCCATGACCGATGCCGATGCCACCACGGCCAAGACCCAAGACATCCAGCGCCAGCCTGCCGAGACGGTCTATGCCGGCGAACTGGCGGCGCTGGCGGCGGACACGCGGACACGCCCGCGCGGCTGGGCGCTCTCGCCCCAGGCGGTGGTGACTTATCTGCTGGGCGGCACGGCGCCCGGTGGCGAGGTTATCTCGGCCAAATACGTCGGCTCGCGCCGCCTGATCGAGACCGCCGTGGCCACGCTCGCCACCGACCGCGCGCTGCTGTTGCTGGGTGTGCCCGGTACAGCCAAATCCTGGGTCTCAGAGCATCTGGCGGCGGCGATCTCGGGCGCTTCGACCCAAGTCATCCAATGCACGGCAGGCACCGACGAAAACCAGATCCGCTATGGCTGGAACTACGCCCAATTGCTCGCCCACGGGCCCTCGCGCGAGGCGCTGGTCGCCACCCCCCTGATGCGCGCCATGGAGGACGGGCGCCTCTGCCGCCTCGAAGAACTCACCCGCATGGGTTCGGACGTCCAGGACACGCTAATCACCGTGCTCTCGGAGAAAATGCTGCCGATCCCCGAATTGGGCGAGGCGGTCTACGCCCAGCGCGGCTTCAACGTCATCGCCACCGCCAACGACCGCGACAAGGGCGTCAACGACCTCTCCGCCGCCCTGAAACGCCGCTTCAATGTGGTGGTGTTGCCGCTTCCCGCCGATATGGACAGCGAGGTCGCCATCGTCACCAAGCGCGTCTCGGAGATGGCCGAGGCGCTGGAGTTGCCGGCTCCTAAGAACGTGGCCGAGGAGGTCGCGCGGGTGCTGACCGTCTTTCGCGAAATGCGCTCTGGCGAGACGCTGGACGGCAAGACCGCGCTCAAATCGCCCTCGGGCTCGCTCTCGACTGCCGAGGCCATTGGGGTGATGGTCGGCGGGCTCAGCCACGCGGCGTTTTTCAACGATGGTCATCTGGGCGCCGAGGGGCTCGCCCCCAACATGATCGGCGCCATCGTCAAAGATCCGGTGCAAGACCGCGCCGTGCTCGACGAATACCTGGAGACGGTACTCAAGAAGCGCCGTAATTACGCCGACTACTACGCCGCCATGAGCGAGCTGGGCTGAAGCGGATGCGGGGCTTGGCCACTATGCGGCATGGGGGCGGGTGTGAGCGCTGAGGTCCACTACTTCGGCATTCGCCACCACGGCCCGGGCTCGGCGCGGCGCTTGGCCGAGGCTTTGGCCGAACTGGCCCCGGTCTCGGTCTTGATCGAGGGGCCGGCGGATGCCTCCGAGCTGCTGCCCATGCTGGCCGATCCGGCCATGGTCGCGCCGGTGGCGCTCCTCTCCTATCCGCTCGACGATCCGGGGCAGGCGGTCTTTTGGCCCTTCGCCGCCTTCTCGCCCGAGTATCAGGCGGTCTGCTGGGCGGTGGGCGCTGGCGCCGCCGTGCGCTTTATCGATCTGCCGACGGGCTGGCGCACCGAAAAGGCCAGCCCCGAGGATACCCCCCCAGAAGACGAGACCAACAACGCCGCAGCCGGCCCAAACCCCGATGCCGCCTTGCACCGCGACCCCCTCGGCACCCTCGCCAAGGCCGCAGGCTATGAGGACGGCGAAAGCTGGTGGCGCGATGTCATCGAGGAAAACCCAAGCCCCGGCCCCATCTTTTCCGCCGTCGGTGAGGCCATGGCGGCGCTGCGCCAAGATCTCCCTCTTGAGAGCCGCTTCGAGGCCCAGCGCGAGGCCCATATGCGCCTGGAGATCGCCAAGGAACGCAAGGCCACTGAAGGCCCCATCGCCGTGGTCTGCGGCGCCTGGCACGTGCCAGCCCTGCAAGCCCGCCACGCCGCCAAGGACGACCGCGCCCTCCTCAAAGGCGCGCCCAAGCGCAAGACCGCCGCCACGTGGGCGCCCTGGACCGCCCCGCGTCTGGCCATCGCCAGCGGCTACGGCGCGGGCGTCACCGCTCCTGGCTGGTGCCGCCACCTCTGGGAGACCCCAAGCGAGGCCGTGACCACCCGCTGGATCGCGCGCACGGGGCGGCGTCTGCGCGAGGACGGCCATGCCATCTCCACCGCCTCGCTGATCGAGGCCGAGCGTCTGGCCAAGGCCCTAGCCGCCCTGCGCGACCGCCCCCAACCCGGCTTTGAGGAGATGCGCGAGGCCGCCATCGCCTGCCTCTGCCACGGCAATGCGCTCCTCTGGGAGACGGTGGCGCGCGATCTCCTGATCGGTTCTGAAGTCGGCGAAATCCCCGATGGCGTACCACTCGCACCGCTCCTCGAAGACCTCAAGCGCCAGCAAAAGGCCACCCGCCTCAAGCCCGACGCCTTGGAGAAGGAACTCTCCCTCGATCTGCGTTCTGAGAGCGGCCTGACGCGCTCGACACTGCTCCATCGCCTGGCAGCGCTTGGCGTCGGCTGGGGGCGCCCGAGCGACAGCGGATCGAGCCGCGGCACCTTTCGCGAGCGTTGGCTGCTGGCCTGGGAGCCCGAGCACGCCGTCGCCCTGGTCGAAAACCTGATCTACGGCGCGACCATCGAACAAGCCGCCGCTGGACGCCTCGGCGCGCGCATGGCCGAGGCGGCGAGCCTGGCCGATCTGGCCGATCTCACCTTCACCGCCATGACCGCCCAGCTAAAGGTGGCCACTGCAGAGGGCATTCGCCTCCTCACTGAGCGCGCGGCGCTGACCGATGAAGGCCCTGAGATGCTCGCAGCCCTGCCGCCCTTGGCCGATGCCGTGCGCTATGGGCGCGCGCGTGCTGTCGATGGTGCGCAACTGGCAGCCCTTTTCGAGCGTATCGCGGTCCAGGGGGCGCTGGCGCTGCCCCATGC
>JBCDHK010000370.1:0-3869 GCA_038750185.1 Pseudomonadota bacterium | reverse complement strand
TTGGGACCTCTCGGAGTATCCGCGCCTGCTCGGCGAAGCGACCGAGCGCCAGGATACCGGCGCACCGGCGCAGTATCTGCTCGGCTCGCCGCTGCTTGGCGATCATCTGGAGGCCGGGCTCGAAGCCCTCGGCATGGACCCAGCCGGTATCGAGCCGGCGCTGGGCTGAGGTAGGCTCAATCGCCAGCCGGGCGATCTGCCATGGCACGGCGGTTGGCGCCCGAGAGCGCCACATCCAAGCCCTTCTTCAGCGCAGTGATGTCGGTGGCCACGGCCATGAGATCGGCGCCGATCTCCTGCTGCGCCGCCGGATCGAGGCCTGGCCAAGGGAAGGTGCCCGACAGCTTGCCCGCCGCACGGGCACTGGCCTGTATCCGCTGAAAGGCCGCGGCCAGGGCATCGGCGTCGGTCGCCGGGTCGAGCCCTTGATCGAGCGCATAATCGAACGGGCCGAAAAACAGCATATCGACGCCGTCGAGACGGGCGATCTCGGTTGCCGTCTCCAAACCTTCACCGCTTTCGATCTGCACGATCAGAAGGCCGGTGTCGTTCCAACGCCGGACATAGTCGTCGTCGGCCCCGAAACCAGTGGCGGCGATCACGGGGCCGGCATAGCCGCGCGCGCCAAGCGGGGGAAAATAGTGCGCGCGCACCGCCGCCTGGGCTTCCTCGACGCTCTCGACCTGCGCCACGGCCACGCCCGCCGCCCCAGCATCGAGCGCCTGGGCAATGGCTGCGGGCGCCGCACCGGGGACACGCACGAGCGCCGGCGTGCCCGCCGCCTGCAGCGCCTGGATCATCAGCGCCGCAGTCTCGATACCGATGGCGCCGTGCTCGCGGTCGATCACCGCCGCCGTGGGCGTGGCGCGCCCGACCAGCCCCGCTACCACCGGGCTCGGCAGGCTCAGCCAGACCACGCGTGCCCGGGTGCTGCCGGTCTTGGCAAGGAGCGCGTCGAGCTTGGCCCGCGCGGGAGAAGGACTGGACACCGGTGACACGCCTCTGCTTGCAACGCTTGGACAGCCGTACCGCTTAAGAAGACCGCCGCGCGCGACATTCAAGTGGTTGAAGCGCCATCGAGCGCGCGCCAGCCCGCGCGCAGCCCATTGCAATCCACGCCGCGACTGGGGCAGCATGCCGTGCCGGCGTTACCTCGCCTGCCGAAAATCGAGGTTTCCAACCGAGCCCCATGAGCCTACTCGATCCCGCACACTGGCCGGCCTTTCTGGCGCTTGGCACCGTGATTGCCATGTTCGCCCTGTTTTTGCGCGAGACCTATCCGCCCGAGGTCGTCGCCGTGGCTGGGGTGGCGCTGCTCTTGGCCACTGGTGTGCTGGAGGTCGAGGTCATGCTGGGCGTGCTCTCCAACCCCGCCCCTGTCACCATCGCGGCCATGTTTATCCTCTCGGGCGCTTTGGTGCGCACGGGTGTGCTGGAGGCGATGACGCGCGCCTTGTTTTCGCGCGCCGAGGCCCAGCCCCGTGCCGTGCTCGGCGGTTTTGCCGGCTTTACCGTCACCGCCTCGGCCTTCATGAACAATACGCCCGTGGTGGTGATGATGATCCCCATTGCGGTGCGGCTGGCGCGGGCGTTGCAGGTCTCGGCCTCCAAGCTGTTGATCCCGCTGTCCTATATGGCTGTGCTTGGCGGCACCTGTACGCTGATCGGCACCTCGACCAGCCTGCTCGTCGATGGCGTGGCGCGCCAGGCGGGGCTGGCGCCCTTTGGGCTGTTCGAGATCACGCCGCTGGCCTTGCCGATTGCGCTCACGGGCGGGCTGTTCGTGGCGCTGATGGCGCCCTGGGCGCTGCCCCAGCGCCAATCGCTGGTGGATTTTCTGACCGATCGCAAGAAGCTGAAGTTCTTTTCCGAAGTGGTGATCCCCAACGGCTCCAACCTGATCGGGCGCCGCGTGCTCGATGTCGAGCACTTCACCCGGCGCGGCATGACGGTGATCGATGTGATCCGCGGCGATGCCTCGCTGCGCCGGCGCATGGAAGACGCGGTGCTCCAGACCGGCGACCGGGTGGTGATCCGCTGCGGCGTCAACGAGCTGCTGACGCTGCGTGAGAACAAGGCGCTCTCGCTCACGGGCCAGATCGATGCGGTGGGCGAGAAATCCACCGTCACCGTCGAGGCGCTGATTACCCCTGGTGCGCGCTTGGTTGGGCGGGTCTTGGGCGATTTGCGGTTGCGAAGGCGCTATGGGGTCTATCCGCTGGCAGTGCATCGCCGGGCTGAGCGTGTGGGCTCGGTACTCGATGAGGTGCGGGTGCGTGTCGGCGACACGCTACTCCTCGAAGGCGACCCGGACGACATCGCGCGCCTCGCCCAAGAACAAGGTCTGGCCGATCTGACCAAGCCCTCCGGGCGGCCCTATCGCCGTGAGAAGGCGCCGTTGGTGCTGACCATCCTCGGCGTCGTCGTGGTCGGTGCGGCACTGGGGCTCATGCCCATCGCGGGACTTGCCGTGATTGGCGTGGCGCTGGCGCTGGCCACGCGCTGCATCGACGCCGAGGAGGCGTTTGAGGCCATCGATGGTCGCCTTCTAGTGCTGATCTTCTCCATGCTGGCCGTGGGCGCAGCCTTGGAGGCCACGGGCGCCGTCGCGCTGATCGTCGGCGCGCTCGCGCCTTGGCTGGCCGGACTGCCGCCCCAAGTGGTGCTGTGGCTCGTGTTCCTGCTCGCCTCAATGATGACCGAGCTGGTCTCCAACAACGCCGTCGCCGTGGTGGTGACGCCGGTGGCGATCTCGGTCGCCGAGACGCTTGGCGTCGATCCGCGGCCCTTTGTGGTGGCGGTGATGATGGCAGCCTCAGCCAGCTTCGCCACGCCCATCGGCTATCAGACCAACACCCTGGTCTATGCGCCGGGGGGCTATCGTTTTACCGATTACATGCGCCTTGGCATTCCGCTCAATCTGGGGGTGGGGGTGCTCTCGGCGTTGATTATTCCGATGATCTGGGGCTTGGGGCCAGCCTGAGGGGCAATCTTGCACGCCCCGTTGCGCCTCGCCTATAACGGCACGGTAAGATCAGCAAGCGCGAGGCGATCATGGCCGGCCACTCCAAATGGGCGAACATCCAGCACCGCAAGGGCCGCCAGGATGCGGCACGCTCCAAGCTGTTTTCCAAGCTGGCCAAGGAGGTCACCGTCGCCGCCAAGATGGGCGATCCTGACCCGGAGAAAAACCCACGCCTGCGCTTGGCCGTCAAGGAGGCCAAGTCCAATTCGGTCCCTAAGGACGTGATCGAGCGCGCGATCAAGAAATCCCAAGGCGGCGATGCCGAAACCTACGACGAGATCCGCTATGAGGGCTATGGCCCGGGTGGCGTTGCCATGATCGTCGAGGCGCTGACCGACAACCGCAACCGCACCGCCTCCAACGTGCGCTCGACGTTTTCTAAGAACGGCGGCAACCTGGCCGAGACCGGCGCGGTGTCGTTTATGTTCGACCGCAAGGGTTGCATCGCCTATCCGGTGACGGTGGGGGATGGCGAGGCGGTGCTGGAGGCAGCGGTTGAGGCCGGGGCCGAAGACGTCGAATCGAGCGAAGACGGCCACACCATCTGGACCGAGGCTGGCGATCTGGCCGAGGTGTCAGCTGCGTTGGAGGCGGTCTTGGGCGAGGCGGAGACCACGCGTTTGGTCTGGAAGCCGCAGACGCTGACCCCGGTCGATGAGGGCGCCGGTGCGACGCTGATGAAGCTGATCGCTGCGCTTGAGGATGACGATGACGTCCAGAACGTTACGGCGAATTTCGACATGTCCGACGATATTCTAGAGAAACTCGCATCATACGGCGCGCGCGCCGCCGCGTCCTGGCGGCCCCACCCACCCGTGGCCGACGGTAGGATGGATCGAATGTC
>JBCDHK010000369.1:0-3883 GCA_038750185.1 Pseudomonadota bacterium | reverse complement strand
CCTCAACGAAAGCCGCTACGCGCAGCTGTTTTCTGACGCCGCCGATGCCACCATGGGCCTGATCGGCGCCGATGCGGCCTATGTCGCGCGCGGGCTCAGCTATTTCACGGTCGAGTGTCACATTCGCTATCTTGAGGAGGCCCGCGCTGGCGACAGCCTTGTGGTGACGACGCAAGTGCTGGCGGGAGAGGGTAAGAAGATGCATTTGTATCATCACCTGCACCATAGCGATGGACGCTTGCTGTCGACAGGAGAGCAGATGCTATTGCATGTAAACCTGGAGACCCGCAGCACCTGTACGCCCGAGCCATCGGTGGCGGCGCGGTTGTCTGAGATCGCTGCAGCCCATGCCAAGCTGCCCTGGCCGGAGGGCGCGGGGCGCGCGGTCGGCCAGGGGCGCTAGGTGTTTGGTCCCGTGGTGTGGTGGGGGATTGCTGCACGGTCGTACAAAACTAGTCGCAATGCGCTCTAACCGGTCGCTCGCCTGGTAGTTGCTCCAGACGCCGTCCGCCAAGATCTAACCCGCTGTCAACGCCCAGGAGACGCCATGACCCTCGATACCAGTGCCCTCGGCGGCCTCGGCTTTGGGCTGAGCCCCGAACAGCAGATGATCGTCGAGACCGTGCGCGGCTTTGTCGAGCGCGAGATCTATCCGCATGAGGACCGGGTCGAGCGCGCGGGCTGCGTCGATCCGGAGCTGGCCGCCGAGATCAAACGCAAGACCCTCGATCTAGGGTTTTACGCCTGCAACTTTCCCGAGGAGGTCGGCGGTGCCGGGCTCTCCCATCTCGATTTCGCGTTGGTTGAGCGTGAGTTGGGGCGGGGCTCCATGGCGCTGACCCACTTCTTTGGGCGCCCGCAAAACATCCTGATGGCCTGCGAGGGTGCGCAGCGTGAGCGCTATTTGCTGCCTGCCGTGCGCGGCGAGAAAATGGATGCTCTTGCAATGACCGAGCCTGAGGCGGGCTCGGATGTGCGGGGCATGAAGTGCAGCGCGCGCCGCGAGGGTGGCGACTGGGTGCTCAACGGCACCAAGCACTTCATCTCGGGCGCCGAGCATGCCGATTTCGTCATCGTCTTCGTCGCCACTGGGGAGGACGACACCCCCAAGGGCCCCAAGAAGCGCATCACGACCTTCCTGGTCGACCGCGGCGAGCCCGGGTTTGAGATCGCGCCGGGCTATGCCTCGGTCAGCCATCGCGGCTATGCCAACACGATCCTGCGCTTTGAGGACTGCCGCCTGCCCGATGCCCAGGTGCTCGGCGAGGTCGATGGCGGGTTTGCGGTGATGAACGAATGGCTCTATGCCACGCGCATCACCGTGGCTGCCATGTCGGTGGGGCGGGCGCGGCGCGCCTTTGAGTATGGCCTCGACTATGCGGCAACCCGGCGTCAGTTTGGCCAGACCATCGGGCGTTTTCAAGGGGTTGGCTTCAAGCTCGCCGATATGATCACCGAGATCGATGCCGCCGATTGGCTGACGCTGGCCTCGGCTTGGCGCCTCGATGCGGGGCTGCCCGCCAACCGCGAGATCGCCTCGGCCAAGCTCTACGCCTCCGAGATGCTGGCCCGCGTCACCGATGAGGTCTTGCAGATCCACGGCGGCATGGGGCTGATGGACGACCTGCCGCTGGCGCGTTTCTGGCGCGATGCCCGGGTCGAGCGCATCTGGGACGGCACCTCGGAAATCCAGCGCCACATCATCGCGCGCGAGATGTTGCGCGCTCTCGGCAGTTGATGAGAGGGCGCCAGGCCAACCGGCACCCACACGCCGCTCTTAAACGCGCTCGATCACCAGCGCCGCGCCCATCCCAGCAGCGACGCAAAGCGTGGCAAGCCCGGTCTCGCTGTCGGTGCGCTCCATCTCGTCGAGCAGCGTCGAGACCAGCATGGCGCCCGTTGCGCCCAGCGGATGGCCCATGGCGATGGCACCGCCGTTGGGATTGACGCGCGCTGGATCGGCCTCGAAGGCCTGCAAAAAGCGCAACACCACGGCGGAGAACGCCTCATTGACCTCGATCAGGTCGATGTCGCCCACGGCCATGCCCGCGGCCTTCAGCGCCTTTTCAGTGGCGGGCACCGGGCCGGTCAGCATGATGGTGGGGTCCGAGCCGACGCGGGCCGTGGCCCGAATGCGCGCGCGCGGCGTAAGGCCAAGGCGCTCGCCCGCCGCCTTGGAGCCCACCAGCACCGCCGCCGCTCCATCGACGATGCCCGAGGAATTGCCGGCGTGGTGGACGTGGTGGAGGCGCTCCAGGTGGGGATACTTGAGGAGCGCCACCGCATCGAAGCCCGGCATGCTCTCACCGATGTCGCGAAAAGCGGGCTTAAGCGCGCCGAGGCTTTGCATGGTGGTCTCGGGGCGGGGGTGTTCGTCACGATCGAGCAGCGTGAGGCCGTTTAGATCGCGCACCGCCACTACTGAGCGCGCAAAGCGGTCCTCCTCCCAGGCGCGGTGGGTGCGGGCTTGGCTCTCGACGGCATAGGCGTCGCAGTCATCGCGCGAGAAGCCGTGCTCGGTGGCGATCAGATCGGCGGCGATGCCCTGGGGGACGAAATAGGCGCGTGTGGCCAGATCGGGATCGACGCCGAGGGCAAAGCCGTCCGAGCCCATGGCCACGCGCGACATCATCTCGACACCGCCCGCCACATAGAGATCGCCCACCCCGGCGCGGATCTGATTGGCCGCCAGATTGACCGCCTCCAGCCCCGAGGCACAGAAGCGGTTGATGTGGAGGCCTGGGGTGCGTTCGTCCCAGCCTGCTGCGAGGACGGCTGCGCGCGCGATCTCGCCGCCTTGCTCGCCGACGGCGGTGACACAGCCCCAGATCACGTCCTCGATCTCGGCTGGGTCAAAGCCACAGCGCGCGCGTAACGCCTCCAGCATCTGGGCCGAGAGCGCGACGCTGGTGATCTCGTGCAAGGCGCCGTCGGGGCGGCCGCGCCCGCGCGGGCTTCTGAGGGCGTCGTAGATGTAGGCGTCCATGGCGCACTCCCTTGCGGCGTGGCAGGCGGGCGAGCGGGCGGGCGGCGGCGCGCGTTAGTAGATCAGGCGCCAGCCCTCGCCGTGGGGTTGGAGGTTCCACGCAGGCGCTGCATCCGAACTCCACTCATGGCCCGGCTCGGCATAGATATCGGGCACCACCGGATTGATCAGGCGCGCGATCTCCTCGCCCTCCAGCGTCTCCAGCACATCCACATCCGAATAGGACACCCGGCGCAAGAGCCCCTCGGTGGTGTCGATGAAGGCGATGCGGATCGGGGTCTCGGGGCCGTTGGGCTCGGGCAGGATGGCGGTCTCGCTCAGAAACCGCCCGCCGGCCTGTTGGAGCAGTTGCCAGCGCGGGGGCGTGCGCTCGGGCATGAGCAGCAACGTGCCCGAGACGCGGTTGCGCTCGCGCCGGCGCAGGGTCTCCTCGGCGACGCGCTGGTCGGCCTCGCGCTCGCTCTTGGCGGCGGCGGTGAGGCGTTTTGCGTAGTCGGCAGCACGCACCCCCTCGATCGCCTCGACGGTGCGTGAGCGGTCCTCTTCCGGGATGACCGCCTCCAGCGCGTCCTGGGTGCGCAGCCAGCTGCCGAGCGCCTCGCCGATCATCTGGCGATCCTCGGCAAAGCGCAGCCGGCGCGGCGGGCTGAGGCGCCACTGCCAGCGGCGCTTCAGGCGCTGGGCCGCGCGGCGGGCGAGCTTGGCTTGCAGGCGCAGATCCTTCTTAAAACGCGGATCGGCTTCGTTGCTCAGGCGCTCCAGCCCGGCGGCGGCCAGCTCCAGCGTCTCGGTCTCGTTGCAATGGGGCAGGCCGAGGCGATCGCGCGCGGTGGAGGCCATGGCGCGCGCGGGCGTGCCGGAGAGTGCGTCCACCGTCTCCTGGATGGCGGCGATGTG
>JBCDHK010000368.1:0-3898 GCA_038750185.1 Pseudomonadota bacterium | reverse complement strand
GCGGTTGCCGTCACGGAGTATTTCCGACGCGAGGCGGTCAAGCGTACGCTGCTGCGCCTCGACAATGGCGATGTGGTCTTCCTGGATCAGATTGGCGGGCGCGATGGCGTTGAGCGGCTGGCTCAGGCCGGCGTGCAGATCATGGGCGAGCGTCAGCATTACGGCCAGAAGGTCATCTGGACCAAGATCAGCGGCAGCCATGTGCTTGAGGGCGACACGGAGTTCCCGGCCTCGGTCATCCCGCTCGTGCCGGTGTTCGGGCGGCGTGCCTACCACGACAGGCGCGTGCTCTATCACGGGCTGACGTATCACGCGCACGACGCGCAGCGGATGAAGAACTTTTGGATGTCCGCGGCGACGGACAGGCTTGGGCGTCAGCCAGCGCAGCCGATCATGGTGACGCCAACCATGATAGAGGGCTTTGAGGAGTTCTATCGCAACCTCAACAGGCCATCGCCCTACCTGCCGTACAATCCCGATCCGGAGGCGCCCGCAGGCCGTCCGACGCGCGAGCCTACGCCGCAGATGCCTGTTGCTGAGCTGCAAACCGCGCTCACCATGGAGGAGATGGTCAAATCGACTGTAGGCATCCATGACGCTGGTCTGGGCGCGCGGTCTAATGAGACCAGCGGCAGAGCGATCATGGCGCGCCAGCGTGAGAGCGACGTCGGCACCAGCCTGTACCTCAGCAACCGCGACTCGGCTGTCGGCCAGATCGGGCGCATCGTCATGGAGATGATCCCGCGCGTTTACGACAGCACCCGCGTCGTGCCGGTGCGCCGCCCCGATAGCTCAGTGCAGCGCGTGCGCCTCAATGCCATCACGCAGGACGACAGCGGCAACGACATTGTCGTCAACGACCTTTCGCAGGCCCGCCTGTCGTGTGTGGTTAAGTCCGGGCCGGGCTTCACGACCATGCGCGAGGAAGCGCGTGAGGCGCTGATGGGTATTCAGGCGACCGACCCGGAGGCCGGGCGCTTGATCTTGGATCAGATCGTTCGCAACAGCGATTGGCCTGGTGCCGACCCGATCGCTGACCGGTTCAGCCAAGCCTACGTGCCGCCGCACATGCAGTCGGCAGAGGATCGCGAGAACATGCCTGAGCCGCAGCCCGATCCAGCGCAGCAGGCGGAAGCGATGAAGGCGCAGGCCGAGATGGCCAAGGCGCAGGCCGATCAGGCGAGAGCACAGGCAGAGATGATGAAGGCCGAAGCCGAAATGGCTCAGGTGCAGGCGGGCGCTGAAGGCGCCATGTCGCCCGAGCAGGTTCAACAGATGGTCGCCGCAGCGGTGGCCGAGGCAGTAGCGGCAATGCGGGGAGAAGCGCAGTGAGCGAAGAGCAGCAAGCCGTAGCGGACGTGGATTTGTCCAAGTTCATCGTGCACGGCGATCAGCCAGAGGCTCCACAGACGCCCCAGGCGCAGCGTCCCGCAGTCGATCAAGAGGGCGGCGAAACAGAGATTGAGCAATCGGAGCAGGTGAAATCTCAGCCTGCTGAGGCTAGCGAGGGCGAAGACGCTGCAGCAGAGGCGGGCGAAGATTTCGTAGGGACGAAAGCCGCTAGCGATGAAGACGGTGAAGACCGGGATGATGCATCCAAGATGAACTCGGCTATGCGCCGTCGTCTTGGGCGAGAGAGGGCGAAAACTCGCGCTGCCAACCAGCAAGCCGCTCAAGACCGAGCAGCTTTTGAGGCCCGTATAGCCGCGCTTGAGGCGCTCGCGAGCAAAAGCGATGATCAGCCCGACCCCTCCAATTTCGATAGCTTCGATGAGTACGAAGCCTCGAAGAAGTCGCAGCGCCCTGAGACCAAAGCCGAGCAGCCAGATCAAGATGGCTATACCGCTGCTGATCGCGCGCTTTTGGCTGACACGATGGACATATTGGACCCGGACACGCTTAAGCTCGTTCAAAAGGCGGACATTGATGTGCCTATCCATGTCGTCCAGGAAATCCATGACTCTGAAGACCCAGACGCGCTAGCACAACACCTTGTGCAAAACCCCAAGCTCGCCAACCGGCTCGCGCGCATGACGGGCCGCGACCTCGCGAGGGCTGTCGGGCGCATCGAGGCTGCTTTAAGCGCTCCTGCAGCGACACCCAAGCCCAAGGCCCGCACAACCACAGCGCCAGCACCCATTCGCCCTCAGAACAGCGCCGCCCCCTCGCCTGATCCGATGAAGGCGTTGGAGCGGGGTGACGTTGGTGCGTACATGAAAGCCTTTCAAGAAGAGTTGAGCGCTAAAGGCAAGCGCGGACCACGCTCGTTTTGAGCGTATCTCAGGCCCGTTGTTGCTTTAAGTGTAGAGCGGGCCTATTATCTTCTTCATAGGCAGATGTGGCCTCTAAGCGCATCCCACGCGTTGCTGACGCGGTAAACCCAGCAGGTGACGGCCAAGTCCTTAAGCCGGTGCGCCCCAGGGGGCCTCGTTCCCGTCCTCCCCTTGACACAAAGGAGCACCGGCATGGCTGCTGGAACGCTGGGTGTGGGTGGTGCCGGTAACCGGAAACTTCTCCAGACCAAACTCGCTGCTAAAGGACTAGTCTATCTGCAAAACGCGCTTGGCATTTCCTCGCACGTCTACCAGGGGCACCGCGACCAGTTTGGCAAGCTGCACGACGGGCACGCGATCGGGGACACTATCAGCATCCCCAAGCCCATTCGCTTCGTCACGAACTCGGGCCGTGTCGCTACCAACCGCCAGGGGATCGTAGAGGAAAACACCAGCTTCACGATCAATCGGCAAGAGCACGTCTGGATTGGCGCCAATGCCATCGAGAAGACGCTCAACATGCCCAACTTCGACGATTTGGTGCTGAAACCGGCGATGCAGGCACTGGCGGCCAAGGTGGACCTTTCGATTCACCAAGCCCTGATGCGCAATACCTACTTCGGTTCGGGCACCCCGGGCAACGCTCTGGCCACAGGCGGTTTCAACTTCGCTCGCGCGGCGATGATGAAAGTGGCAGTCCCCATGGACGACGGCAACATCTGCGCCGTCATTGATCCGTTCGACATGGCATCGCTCGAAGGCGAGATGAAAACCTTCTTCCATGAGCGGCTTGTTCAGACGGCGGTACAGGGCAACTACAACAGTCCACTTGCCACGATCACGCCTTTGGAAGCGGCGCAGGCGGTTACACACACTGTAGGGTCGCACGGCGGCACGCCGCTGGTTGCCGGAGCCAATCAGTCGGGCAACAGCCTGAACATCGACGGCGGCACCAATTCGACAACAGGTTTCCTGCGGCGTGGCGACACCTTCACCATCGCAGGGGTGTTCGAAGTCAACATCGACACTCTGGAATCAACCGGGCGACTACAGCGTTTCGTCGTTACTGCCGATGTTTCGACCAGCGGTTCGGGCGCCGCAACCGTGCCCATCGAGCCAGAGATGAACGACGGCACACTGACCACGGTGGACGGTGAAGGCAATCCCGTGTCAAAAGCAGCTTACCAGACAGTGTCTGCCCTGCCCGCCGACAACGCGGCGATCACCGTCATCGGCAACGCCGACACCGAGTACCGGCGGGTTGGTCTTTTCCACAAGAACGCTGTCACGTTTGCCTCCGTGCCGATCCAGGTGCCGGCCAACGATCCCAACTCGGTCACCGTCACCCACCCTGAAACAGGCATCTCGATCACCGTCAGCGGTGACTTCAACATCCTCGAAATGCGCGATGACACGCGTTTCGATGTGCTTTGGGGGGCCAAGCTGATTGATCCGCGGCTCAGTCATGTGATCTGGACCCGCGAAGCCCTGGCCGCCTAACGCTTGGGCCGCCACGGCGGCCCTTGCCTTCCCCCATGCGAGACAGACATGAAACAGCCCACTTACCTCTACCATTCTGAGCATGCGCCGAAGGTGTTTGACGGCGCGGACGACGCGCTAATGGC
>JBCDHK010000367.1:0-3942 GCA_038750185.1 Pseudomonadota bacterium | reverse complement strand
CATGTCGCCGTCGGAAAAACGCATCGTGCGCACCCGCGGACGCATCGCCTCATCAAGCGTGTCGATGGGCGCGAGATTAAGCCCGGTCTTGCCCGAGCCGAGCACGATGGGCGCGACCATCAGATGCAGCTCATGGACAGCTCCCGCATCGAGAAACCGCGCCAGCGTCTCGGCGCCGCCCTCGATCAGTACCCGCCCCAAGCCACGTGCCGCCAGAGCCGCCACGATGGCAGAGGGCGGGATATGGCCGCGGGCATCGGTGTCGAGCGCCACCGCCTCCGCCCCCTCCGGCACACGCACGCCAGCACGCGTCAGCACCAAAACCGGCGCCGCACCGTCGCGCAGCATGGCACGGTCGGCAGGCATGCGGCCCTGGGGATCGATCACCACGCGCACCGGCGAAGTGCCCTCCACGTGGCGGGTGGTGAGCTGGGGATCGTCGGCAATCGCCGTGCCGACACCGACGACCACCGCCTCGACGCTGGCGCGAATGCGGTGGAGATGGCAGAGCGCCTCGCGACCGTTGATATACTTGGAGGCGCCGGTGGGGGTGGCGATGCGCCCATCGAGGGACTGGCCGAGTTGGCCGATCACCAGCGGTGTGCGGCTGCGATGGGTGGTGAGACGGCGCAGCGCCATGGCGGGGTCGTACTCGGTCGAGCGCGCGGCGGTGCTGCGGTCGGTGGGGTCGGTCCTGATCAGCAAGGCGTCTCTCCGTCTCTCGGTCTCGGCGCTCAGGCGCGCGCGGGGACCGGGCCGGTCCCAGGGGCGCTTGCGGGGGCGGGCGAGGGCGGGCGGCGGTCCTCGGGGCGGTCGTTGGGGCGGGGCGCTACAGGCTCGCGCCAGGGTTGGCGTTTGATCCAGGCCGCGAAGTAGGCCACGCCGATCAGCACGGCAAAACCAAACAGATTAATGCCCGCACGGCTCCACACATCGCGCCCGGCCAGATCGAGCAGCCAGCCGTTAAAGCGTGCGAGCGGGATCGAGACCATGAACACCGCCAGGCTTTGCGTGCCGACTTTGCGGATCACGGGCACGGCCTTGAGCAGCGCATCGCGGGCGAGCCAGGTCCGGCCTTCGCTGCCGATCAGGCTCCACACCATGAGCAGAAGGGCGACGAGATGGGCAAGCTGGAGCATGCCGATCTGGTTGAAGCTGAGCCCGAGGCCCTCGCTCAGCCACTCGTCATAGCCGGAGATAAACCAGCCGATTTCCTCGGGGTAGGCGATGGGCAGGCTGAGGACGAGCACGGCCAAGGCCACGCGTTGCAGCGTCAGGCTCGGCACCCAAGGCTGGCTAAAGCCTTGTGCAAGGCGCACGCCCCCTGCCCCGACCGCAACCCAGGCCAAATAGGCCAGCGCCAGGAAGTGGACGAAGCGGCCAAGCCCCTGCCACGTCTTCCAGCGCAACGGCTCCAGAAAACTGCGCGTGGCCACGATCCAATCGTGCAAGAAGGTGCCGCCGACGATGGAGTAGTTGTAGTGAAACTTGTACCAAGCCAGCGGCACCGTGGCGATCACGATAAAGGCTGCCAGCCAGATCAGACGGCGGTCGACGGGGGGCGCCTTTAGCCAGCCCATGCCAAAGGCAAAGCCGGTGAAAAACACCAGTTGCCAGCCGAAAGGATTGAAGAACCACGTCCCCTCACCAAAGGGATAGGACGGAAAGTTCATCCAGAGGAATGGCCTGCCGAAGCCGACCAAGCTCTGCTGCCAGGCGGCAAGCTGGGCGAAATCCTCTTCGTCGCCGTATTGGCGTGCATAGCCGGCCAGCGTCGCAGCAAACCAGAGGCCAAGCACCACCACCGCCACGCCCGGGCGCCCGAAGGCGGCATGGGCCAGCATCACCAGCGGTATCATGGCCAAAATGACGAGATACATGGGTAGGATGTCGAACAGCCCCGGCACCCAGGTGAGCGTGAAGAGCCCGATCAAGGCTTCGCCGGTCTGATCGAAGAGCGGGCGCACCCAAGGACCCTCGATGTAGGGGCGTTCGCGCGCGCCGAGGCCGTAGTGATCGATGGCAAACAGCATCAGCGCCGTCACCAGCAACACGCCGATGTGCGCCCAATAGACCTGCCAGACACGAAAGCCGATCCGTGCCGAGCCCAGCAGAAAACCGCGCTTAGCAAACACCGCGCCAAAGGCCAGCGCCGAGGCCATGCCCGAGCAGAACACGAAGATTTCGGTGGCATCGGAAAAGCCAAAGCGTGCCGGGATCCACAACGTCCAGGTGTTGCCGGGGGTGTGGGCGAGCAGGATGATGAACATCGCCAGCCCGCGAAAGAAATCGAGCCGGGGGTCGCGCGGTCGTTTGGTCGGCTTGGGTTCGCTCATCGCCTATGGTCTCCGGCGTCGGTGCGTCCTGCCATAGTCACAGTCAACCACAGTCAACGGGTAGGACGGCACACTCCGTCGCACCTGCCACCGGTTTTGGACACGGCAGTCTCAAGGTTTCTTGCCATGGAATGGGTCGCGGTGTCTGCCCTAAATCATGCATGCGCGAAGGGACTTTGGGGCCTGATGGCGCGCTGGCATGGGATCGGGCGTCTCAAGCCGTGCGGCTTGGTTATTGCGCTGCAACCGATGCGCCGCGCAGGCGGGAGAGGGCTTCGAGGCGGCGGTGGGTGAAGCCGTCCTCGGCACCGCGCCGGGCCGCGCGGGCGCGGATCTCGACCTCGGCCTCGGCACAGCGCCCAGCCCGAAGTGCGGCTTCGATCATCAGGCGCGAGAACACATCGCGCTGGGCGTGGGAGCCACCGATGCGCCCGAGTTGGCCGCGCACGCCGCGCAGACGGTCGTAGGCGAGGTCGTAGTGGCCCGCGCGAAAGGCGGCCAGACCGAGCGCCGCCGGATGGCCCGCCACAGCGGCAACCTCGTGCATGTCGTGGTCGGAGCGCTGGGCATCGCGGGCGATGCGCGCCATCAGCGCCTCGGCGGCCTCGGTGTTTTCCGCCCCGCCCAGCGCTAGTAGGTAATGCAGATCGGCAAAGATCAGCGCGCCGTCCTCGACGCGTCCCTCGGCAAAGCCGGCCAACTCCTGCCAGCGCTCGCCGACATCGACGCCCTCGATTTCCAAGCGGGTCAGCATGGAGGCGGCGTTGGCGACGTCGCGGTAGTCGTCGGTGTGCTCTCTGCGTACGCGGGTGTCGTAGAGATCGAGCACGCGGTCGTAGGCGCCGCGGTCGAGGTGAAACAGCGCCAGATGCCACCAGACATGGTAGCCGAAGTTGTTGCAATGTGCCCAGCTATGCTCGCGCTGCTCCAGCCAGTCGATGCCGGTGCTGTCCTGGGCGGTCATGTCGTAGACGTGGGCGACGGCGTGCAGGCCCCAGGCGTCGTCCTGGGCGATTTCCAGGCCGAGGCGACCGTGGGTTTCGGCCTCGACATACTCGCCGTTTTCCTCCAAGGCAAAGGCCATGCAACCGAGCGCATAGCCTTGGAAGACATGGTCGCGCCCGTGGGCTGCCAGCCCGATACGCGCACTACGCGCCATGCCGCGCCGATCGCCGAGGGTAAAGCGGATCGCCTGATCGAGCTTCAGCGCCAGGGTGTCCTCGGGGTAGGTCTCGAGCACGCCCGCCAGCAGGGCAGCGCTTTGGCGAGGACGTCCTGCAAGCCAGGCGTCGAGCGCATCGAGGTAGGGGCGCTCGCGGGCGCTCAGGCCCTGGGCCGCGGCCCCTGCGCGCGCCTTGGCGGCACTCTCGTGTGCGGCTGCCACAAGCTCGGCGCGCCCGAGCAAAAGCATCATCAAGCCGCGCACCGCCCAGCCAAGCGCAAACGCTGGCGCTTGGTGTAGCGTAGAGGCCAGGTGATCGGGTGTCGTCGCGTCGTGGCGCAGGAACGCGGCGACGGTGTTATCCCAGTCCTGCACAGCCTGGGGCCGGTCGAGAGTGAGCGGCAAGCCGGTGCTGTCGGTCAGAGGCATGACGGGGATCCTTTT
>JBCDHK010000366.1:0-3951 GCA_038750185.1 Pseudomonadota bacterium | reverse complement strand
TGGACTACATCTTCCGCGAACTGGCGATCTCCTATCTCGATCGCGACGATCTCGCCCATGTCGAGCCCGAGGGCGCGCGTTTCGATGCCATGGGCAGGGGCGAGACCGAGGGCAAGATGAGCGATACCGCGCCTGAGGAAACCGCAGCCAGCTCGGCTTTGGCCATGATCCGCCAGGTGTCTTCGACCGGGTATCTGCGTAAGCGTTTGCCGCTGGAGTTTCAGGTCTATAGCGGCGGGCAGGGTGAGAGTGAGCCGACAAAACCGGTCGGCCATGCGGCAGGCCACGGTGCGGGGGCTGCGGTCGTTGCAGGGGCTACCATCGCCTTGGAGCGCGACCTTGTCGCCGAAGCGCGCCTCAAGGGCTACGAGGGCGATGCTTGCGGCGAGTGCGGCAATTTTACCCTGGTGCGCAACGGCACCTGTCTCAAGTGCGACAGCTGCGGCGCGACCTCGGGCTGTAGCTGAACGAAAACGCGGTCGGGGGGCACTGCTCCCCGGCCCTGTAGGTCAGGACCGCAGGCAAGACTGTCGAGCACAATAAAACAAGCGGCCCTGATGCCGAGGAGGGGGAGCCCCATGGGCTCTCCTTTCACATCAGCCATAGGAGCTTATTCAATGAAGCGTGATGCTGAGCTTATCAGAGAAATACTATTGGCAGTGGAGAGCCACGATCACAATGGAGGATTAGTGCCGATATATGATATGCTAGAATGTCCAAATCCTTTGATTGGCTATCATGTTTACATTATGCACAATTATGGATTGCTAGAAGCATTAAATGCCACTACCACTAAAGGGTTCAGGTATAAATGGATTCCAAAATGTTTAACCATGGAGGGTCATGATTACATTGAGACAGTCAGAGACCCCGAAAATTGGCGAAAAACTACCGTGGCTTTGAGCAAGATAGGGAGTTGGGATTTAGACACGATCAAGATCGTTGCAAAAAAGTTTCTCTCCACAAAGATTGAACAGCTTTTTGATGGAGCTGTAACTTATTAGCCGCCAGCGCCCATGCCAAGGCGCATCGCGGTTTGGCGCAGCGGCACCAGGGTGTGGAGTGTGGCAAGGCCGAAGCGGCGCAGATCGCGCAGCGGTTGGACTTCGGCCTGGGCGAAGCGGTTGAGCAGATCGACCCCGCCCACGCGCAGCGCGACTTCGGGCAGGCGGCGGCGCTGGTAGGCGCTCAGCAGGGCAGGGGCGCCGGGGTCCTCGGCATCCTCGATCAGGCGGGCCAGACACTCCACATCGGCCAGCGACATGTTGAGCCCCTGCGCGCCGATGGGCGGAATGACATGGGCGGCCTCGGCGGCGATGGCCAGACGCTCGGCCTTCATGGCGGTGGCGACCTGGGTGATGATCGGCCAGACAGCGCGCTCGCCTGCGATCTCTAAAGGCCCGAACAGTCCCATGGTCTCGGCGGTGAGCTCTGCGCCAAGGGCCGCGTCGTCGAGGGTGGCGAGGCGGTCTGCGCGGCGCTCGCCCACCATCCAGACCACCGAGGACGATGGGCGTCCCTCCAGATCGGGCATGGGCACGAGCGTGAGCGGCCCGCCAGTGCGGTGGATCTCGGTCGAGATGTGCTCGTGGGGGACCTGGTCGTGGTGGACCGGGAAGACCAGTGCCTTCTGGCCGTAGCTCCAGCGGCGGACACCGATGCCGGCGGCTTGGCGCAGCGTACTGTTGCGCCCATCGGCGGCGATGGCCAGGCGCGCACGCACCCGGCTGCCGTCCGAAAGCGTCACCAGCGCCTCGCGGGCGCGCGCCAGCATCGCACGCACCGAGACCCCGCGCAGGACGCGCACCGAGGGGAGTTCGCCAAGGCGCTCGAAGAGGGCGGCGCGCACGGCGGTGTTGGCGAGGTTGTAGCCGAAGGGGCGGTCCTGGATTTCGCGCGCGACGAAATCGGCCTTCTGGCGCACCGCGCGTTCGCGCCCGCCGGCATCGAGCAGGCGCATGGTCCAGAGTGCTGTCGCCTCGGGGGCAAGGCGTGCCCAGACGCCGGCCTTCTCAAAAGTGGCGACGGCGGGCTGGAGGAAGGCGGTGGTGCGGCGGTCATCGCCTGCGCCGCTCTCAGCGGGCGAGGGCTCGACCACGCTGACATCGAGGCCGAGGCTACCAAGGCGCGCGGCGGCGGTGAGCCCGGCGATGCCGCCGCCGGCGATCAAAACGGTGGTGCGGTGTATCTCCATGCAAGCGAATTTAGTCCGCCCCCAGCGCCCCCTCAAGCGCGCCGCGCGCGGAAGAAGGCGCGCAACAGTGCCGCGGCCTCGCTCTCGGCCAGGCCGCCGTAGATTTCGGGGCGGTGGTGGCAGGTCGGCTGGGCAAAGACGCGCGGGCCGTGCTCGACGCCGCCGCCTTTTGGGTCGCTCGCGCCATAATAGAGCCGGGCCAGGCGCGCATGGGCGATGGCGCCAGCGCACATCGGGCAGGGCTCCAGGGTGACGGTGAGGGTGCAGCCGATCAGGCGCTCCGAGCCAAGACGCGCCGCCGCGGCACGGATGGCCAGGATCTCGGCATGGGCGGTCGGGTCGCGGTCGAGCAGGACGCGGTTATGGGCCTCGGCCAGCACGTCGCCCTTGGGGCCGGCCACCACGGCACCGACCGGGGTCTCGCCAAGCGTCGCCGCCTGACGCGCCAGGGCCAACGCTCGCGGCATGTGACTGGTAAAGCGCATGGCCTCGGTATAGGACGCGGCCATGACCGAGGATAGCACCCAGACGCCGCCCGAGGGCGAGCGCATCGCCAAGCGTCTCGCCCGCGCCGGCATCGCCTCGCGCCGCGAGGCCGAGCGTCTGATCGAGGCCGGGCGGGTCAGCGTCAACGGCAAGCGCATCGTGAGCCCTGCGCTCAACGTCTCGGCGCGCGACCGTATCACTGTCGACGGCAAGCCGGTGGGCGCGCCCGAGCCGCCGCGGCTCTGGCGTTATTACAAGCCGGTGGGCCTGGTCACCAGCGCGCGCGACGAGAAGGGGCGCGCCACCGTCTTCGAGCGCCTGCCGCCGGAGATGCCGCGCGTGGTCTCGGTCGGGCGCCTCGATCTGACCTCGGAGGGGCTGCTGCTCCTCACCAACGACGGCGCGCTGAAACGCCGCCTGGAGCTGCCCTCGACGGGGTGGCTGAGGAAATACCGGGTGCGCGTCCACGGCACCCCGAGCGAGGCGATGCTGGCCCCGCTCACCCAGGGTCTGGTGCTCGACGGCGAGCGGTTTCAGCCGATGCAGGTCGGCCTCGACCGTCAGCAAGGCTCCAACGCCTGGCTCACCGTGGGGCTGCGTGAGGGCCGCAACCGCGAGATCCGCCGCGCCCTGGAGCACGTCGGGCTGCCCGTCAACCGGCTGATCCGGGTGAGCTATGGGCCGTTTCAGCTCGGCGATCTGCGCGAGGGTGCGGTCGAGGAAGTCCGCCCCAAAGTGCTGGCCGATCAACTCGGCCTCAAGCGCCAAGGCTGGGCCGGGCCGGAGAAGAAGCGCCCGGTGCGTCCTGGCTCAAAACGGCGCTAAACTAAGGGCTCCCGCCCCACCGGTTTGGCTCTAGACTAGGCAACGCCAGCCAGGAGCCACGCCATGCCCCCCCTCGCCCCCCAGGATTTCCCCCCCGCCGGGCGCCGCTTTACCGGCAGCGACCGCCGCGCCCCCTTGCGCACGGCCTTGAGCAAGGCAGGCCACTACGGCCCCGGCCAGACCGCGGGGCGCTTCTACCCCATCGCTTGCGTCGCTTTGGAGATCACCCAGCGCTGCAACCTCGATTGCACGCTTTGCTATCTCTCAGAGCGCGCCGAGGCTGCCCACGACATCCCCCTGCCGGTACTGTTTGCGCGCCTCGCCCAGATCGAGAGCCACTACGGGCCGGCCACCTCGGTCCAGATCACCGGCGGCGATCCGACCCTGCGCCGCCCCGAAGATCTGGAGGCGCTCTGCCGCGAGATCGCCCGGCTGGGGATGCGCTC
>JBCDHK010000365.1:0-3964 GCA_038750185.1 Pseudomonadota bacterium | reverse complement strand
CTGGCCGAGCGTGTTGGCGACTTGGAGCGTTTCCGTTCGGTGTTTTTCGAGCGCATGGACGAAGTGCTCGGCGAGCGCGACGACATCCGCCGCGAGGGTGACCGTTTCGTGTTCCAGTCCGAGGTGCTGTTCGAGCCGGGCTCGGCCACGCTCGGCCCCGAGGGGCGGCGTGAGTTGGCCGAATTGGGCACGGTGCTACGCCGTGTCGGTGAGGAAGTGCCCGCCGACTTCGACTGGGTGCTGCGTGTCGATGGCCACACCGACCGCGTGCCGATGAACGCTGGAAGCGGTGCCAAATACACCGACAACTGGGAACTGAGCCAGGGCCGCGCGCTCTCGGTGGTGCGCTATCTGATCGAGGCGGAGGGCGTGGCCCCGGAACGCCTCGCCGCCACCGGCTTTGGCGAGCATCGCCCCGTCGATCCGGGCTCGGACCGCGAGGCGCTGGCGCGCAATCGGCGGATCGAGTTTAAGTTCACCCAGCGTTGAGAGGGGTTTGGGCGGCAAAGCCTTCGATGGCGCGGCAGATCCGCTCAAAGGCCGCTTGGGCGCGGGCGCTGGTGTGGCGGGCGCGCAGCCACATGTGGGGCAGTTGCGCTTCGACCGTGCAGGTGGCTGCGATGCCGCTCTCCGTGAGGCGCCGCACATATTCGAGGGCATCATCGCGTAGCGGATCGACTGCTGCGCCAGAGGCAAAACACGGCGCAACTCCGCGTAGATCGGGGGCGGTGAGCACGTAGAAGCTCGGGTTGTCCTCGCCGCCGTAAACGCCCCGATAGGCATCGACATCGGCGGTGGTGAGCAGCGGCGCCTCAGCGTTTTCGCGGTAGGAGGCAAGACCCAGGGCGCGCCCGCCGAGCCCGGGATAGATCAGCACCTGCCCCCGCACCGCCTCCCCCTTGAGGGCTAACGCGAGCGCAGCGGCCAGCGTACCCCCGGCACTGTCGCCCGTGAGTACCACCGGCGCCTCTTCGAGCGTGGCGCGGGCCACGGCAAGGGCATCCTCGAAGGCGGCGGGGTGGAGGTGTTCGGGGGCCAGCCGGTAGTCGACAGCCGTCAGCGCGCAGCCAGTGGCCACCGCGATCTCGGCGCAGACGTCGTCGTGGCTCTCCAAGCTGCCGACGACGAAGCCCCCGCCGTGGCAGTAGAGCACCCGCACAGGATGGCGGAGGGTAGCGGGGCGGTAGTGGCGCACGCGTACCCCGCTGAGTGTCATATCCTCGACCGCCACCCCCGCGGGCCGGGCCACGCGGAAACGCTCCGCCATGGCGTTGTAGGCGCGGCGTTGGGCTTCAGGATCGGCCTCGGCCCCAGCCTCTGTCGCGGCTTCGACGCGCGCGATGAAGGCCAGGACCTCGGGGTCGGTGATGGGGTGGGCCACTATCCGATCAGGCCAGGGTGCCCTCCGGCGTGAGACGCTCGTAGCCTTTTAGGTAAGGCCGCAGCACTTCGGGCACCACCACCGAGCCGTCGGCTTGCTGATAGTTCTCGACCACCGCAATCAGCGCGCGCCCCACTGCCAGCCCCGAGCCGTTCAGGGTGTGGACGAACTCGGGGGCCTTCTTGTCCCCACGGCGAAAGCGCGCGTTCATGCGCCGCGCCTGGAAGTCGCCGCAGGTCGAGCAGGACGAGATCTCGCGGTAGCGCTGTTGTCCCGGTAGCCACACCTCCAAATCGTGGGTGCGCCGGGCGCCAAAGCCCATGTCGCCCGTGCAAAGCACCATGGTGCGGTAGGGCAGGCCGAGGCGCTCCAGGAGGTCTTCGGCGCAGCGCGTCATGCGCTCCAGCTCAGTGTCCGAATCCTCGGGGCGGGTGATCGAGACCATCTCGACCTTCTCGAACTGATGCTGGCGCAGGACGCCGGTTGTGTCCTTGCCAGCAGAGCCTGCCTCGGAGCGAAAGCACTGCGTCCAGGCGGTGTAGCGCCGGGGCAGGGTGGTCTCATCGACGATCTCACCGGCCACCAGATTGGAGAGCGTGACCTCGGCGGTCGGGATCAGCCACCAGCCGTTCTCGGTGCGGTAGAGGTCTTCAGTGAATTTTGGCAGTTGCCCGGTGCCGTAAAGGGCGTCATCGCGCACCAGGACTGGCGTCCAGACCTCGGTCAGGCCGTTCTCATCGACGTGGGTGTCGATGAAGAACTGCGCCAGGGCCCGGTGCAAGCGCACCAGCGCCCCTTTCAGCAACATAAAGCGCGTGCCCGAGAGCATGGCCGCGCGCTCCAGATCGAGGCAGGCGGCGACGGCGGGGATTTCGAAGTGCTCCTTGGGAGTGAACTCGAAATCGCGCGGGGTGCCGTGGCGGCGCAGTTCGACGTTGGCGTCTTCGTCCGCACCTTCGGGGACGTTGTCGAGCGGGGCGTTGGGCAATTCGGCGAGGAGGGCTGTCAGGCGCTCATCCTCGGCCTTGGCCTCGGCTTCTAGGCGCGCGATCTCGTCCTTTTTCTCGGCCACGAGGGCGCGCAGGCGCTCGAACTCGGCCTCCTCGCCCGCCGCCTTGGCGCGGCCCACGTCCTTGGAGGCGGCGTTGCGCGCGGCCTGAGCCTGTTCGGCGGCGGTGATCTTGGCGCGCCGGGCGGTGTCGATCCCTAAGATCTCAACTGAGCGCGGCCCGAGCCCGCGGCGCGAGAGCAGCGCATCGAAACGGTCGGGGTCGTCGCGGATCAGGCGAATATCGTGCATCGGGCATCCTCCGGGATTTGGAGCGCTGTCTATGCCCGATCGGCGGCAGGGTTTCCAGAGGTCTCGCTAGCTGGAGGCCGGGCGCCCCGCTCCCTCGCGCAGCGCAAGCCAGATCAGCGCCCCCGCAGCGAGCGCCAAGGCAGGCAGCATGGCCAGATTGACCGCCTCCCAGCCGATCCCGGCCAAGAGTGCGCCCGAACTGAACGAGGCCACCGTGACCAGCCCCATGACCAGGAAGTCGTTGAGGCCCTGGACGCGCTCGCGCTCCTCGGGGCGGTAGCTCTCGGCCAGCATGGCGGTGGCGCCAATAAAGCCGAAGTTCCAGCCAAAGCCGAGCAGGGCGAGCGAGATGTAGAAGTGGACCAGTTCGATCCCCGCCAGGGCGACCAGGGCAGCCGCCGTCAGCAGCGCCAACCCAAGTGCGATCACCCGCGGCGCGCCAACGCGTGCAATCAGCGAGCCGGTGATGAATGAGGGCCCGAACATCGCCAGGACATGCACCTGCACCACGCTGGCGGCCTCATCGGTGACAAAGCCACAGGCGATCATGGCGAGCGGCGTGGAGGTCATCACCAGGTTCATCAGGGCATAGGAGATCATGGCGCAGAGCATGGCGACGACGATGCGGCGCTCGCTCAGGATCTCGCGCCAGGGCCGTCCGCGCCGGGCCTCGCCTGTCTTGCGCCGGGCGGGGCGGGGGATGTCGAGGAGCAAGAGCGGCAACGCGCCGCAGAGATTGAGCAGAATAGCAAAGCGGTAGGCGCCGGCGTAGGGCACGGGCTCCAACCAGTCCTTGAACCAGACCACCATCTGCGGCCCCAAGATCGCCGAGAGCAACCCGCCCGCCATCACCCAGGAGATCGCCTTGGGCCGGAAGGCGGGCGAGGCGAGATCGGCGGCGGCAAAGCGGTAGAAGTTGTGGCCCGACATGTAGACGCCGGTCAGGAGCGATCCGGCGCAGAACAGTTCGAAATTGCGCGCGACGATGGCCTCCGCCGCCACCGCAGCCCCGAGCGCACCCGCTAAAGCGGCGACGAGAAAGCCGGTGCGCCGCCCATGGCGTTGCATGAGCGCTGCCATGAGGGGGGCTGCGAGCATGGAACCCAGCACGGTCATCGAGATCGGCAGCGTGGCGAGAGCGGGATTGTCGGCCAGCAGTGCCCCGCTCAAGCCGCCCAGGATAAAGTGGAGCGGCATCTGCGCGCCCAGCACCGATTGTGCCCAGAACAGGAGTGCCACCGCACGGCGTGCACGGCGATCGTCGGTGGTGAGGGCGGGGGCGG
>JBCDHK010000364.1:0-3966 GCA_038750185.1 Pseudomonadota bacterium | reverse complement strand
CGATGTCGGTGTGAAGGGCCGGGGCCGAGAGCGCTTGATGGCCGATCAGATCGGTGCGCGTGACGATGCCAACGGGGCGGCCTTGCTCGACCACGGGCAGATGGCCGATGCGGCGCTCGACCATGGTGCGCAGCGCATCGAGGCCGAGGGAGCCGGCCTCCAAGGCGAGCGGCATGGGGGTCATCACGGCGGCGATGGGCGTCTCGGGAGCGCGCCCCTCAGCCAGGACGCGCGCGCAAAGATCGGAGGCGGTGACGAGACCGGCAAGGCGGCCCTCATCGACGATCAGCACGCAGGAGATGGCGCGCGCGCTCATCAGTTGCGCGGTCTCGGCAACGCTCAGATCAGGAGCGGCGGTGACCGGGCCCGCGCTCATCAGCGCTTCGATGCCCAGCATGGAGAGATCACCCTGGTGGGCTGGCACGGCGTCGGGCGCAGGCGTGCGGCCAAAAAACCGGGCGAAGCCGGGCTCGCTCTCCAGCAGGGCGTGAAATGTCTTGGGGGGCAGGCAGTAGAGCGCGGCGGGCTCGGTGGCGACGGCGGTGTTGGGGGCCAGTCCGTCGCGCATCAGGCCGCGCTCGCCAAAGACGTCGCCGCTGCCAAGGCGCGAGAGGCGGGTGCCTTCGGGGGAGAGGATCTCGACGGCGCCGTGCTCGATGGCCATCAGGCCAGGCACGCTCTCGCCGGAGCGCCAGAAGGTCTGCCCGAGGACGGCGGCGACAGGCTCGGCGGCGGTGGCCGCTTGGGTCAGAGCGCGCTCGCTCAGCAGATCGAAGGGATGGGTGTCGGCGAGGAAACGGCGGATGGTGGGAGTGTCGCTCGCCATGGCGGATGCCTCGCTTGGGAGGGGAAGGCGCGGGCCCTAAAGCCCGCACCCAAGTTTCGGATCAGTGATCGACGGCAGCGCCCGCACCCTTGGGCACGCGGATGCTCTCGACCAGTTCGCGGATCTCCTGCGGCGGTGCCTGCGTGACGCGGGCCACGGCGAAGGCCACCCCGAAGTTGATCAGCGCCCCGATGGCTCCGAACGCCTCCGGCGCGATGCCGAGGAAGTGGTTGGCCGTGGTGTTGGCAAACAGCTCGGTGCCGGGGATGAACAGGAAGCCTTTGAAGGCGAAGATGTAGGCCAGCGTCGAGAGCAGACCGGCGAGCATGCCCAGGGTCGCACCGACGTTGTTGATGCGGGTCGAGAAGATGCCCATCATCAGCGCCGGGAAGATCGAGGAGGCCGCTAAGCCAAAGGCCAAGGCCACCGTTTGGGCGGCAAAGCCCGGCGGATTGAGCCCGAGCAGCGTCGCGATCACGATGGCCACGGCCATGGAGAGACGGGCTGCCAGGAGTTCGCTCTTCTCGGACATGCGCGGCATGAAGGTGCCCTTGAGCAAGTCATGCGAGACTGCCGAGGAGATGGCGAGCAACAGACCTGCCGCCGTCGAGAGCGCTGCCGCCAAGCCGCCTGCGGCGACGATGGCGATCACCCAGTTGGGCAATTGTGCGATCTCGGGGTTGGCCAGCACCATGATGTCGCGGTCGACGCGCAGTTCGTTGCCGGCCCAGCCGTTGGCGGCTGTGGTGGCGGCAAAGGCGTCGGAGCTGTCGTTGTAGTACTGGATGCGGCCGTCGCCGTTCTTGTCCTCGAAGCCGAGCAGACCGGTGGTCTCCCAGTTCTTGAACCACTCGGGACGCTCGTCATAGGCGAGGCTCTCGGCCTGCGGACCCTGGGGATAGATGGTGTCCATCAGGTTGAGACGCGCCATGGCGCCCACGCCCGGAGCCACCGTGTAGAGGAGCGCGATGAACACCAGCGCCCAACCGGCAGACCAGCGCGCATCGGCCACTTTGGGCACGGTGAAGAAGCGGATGATGACGTGGGGCAGGCCCGCGGTGCCGATCATCAGCGACAGGGTGTAGAGCACGATATTCAGCGTGCCACCTGCTTGGGCGGTATACTGGGTAAAGCCGAGATCGGTCACCACTTGGTCGAGCTTGGTGAGCAGCGGCACGCCCGAGGCGGTGTGCTCGGCAAAGAGGCCCAACTGCGGCAGCGGCGTGCCGGTCAGTTGCAGCGAGATGAACACAGCCGGGATGGTGTAGGCCACGATCAGCACGCAGTACTGGGCGATCTGGGTGTAGGTGATGCCCTTCATGCCGCCTTGGACGGCGTAGAGGAACACGACGAGGGCGCCGATGACCAAGCCCACCGACGCATCGACTTCGAGGAAGCGCGAAAAGGCCACGCCCACGCCCTTCATCTGGCCGATGACGTAGGTGATCGAGGCGACGATCAGGCAGACCACGGCGACGATGCGCGCGGTCGAGGAGTAGAAGCGATCACCGATGAACTCGGGGACGGTGAACTTGCCGAACTTGCGCAGGTAAGGCGCGAGCAGCATGGCAAGCAGCACATAGCCCCCGGTCCAGCCCATCAGGAAGACCGAAGCGTCATAGCCCTTGAAGGCGATGAGGCCGGCCATGGAGATGAACGAGGCCGCCGACATCCAGTCCGCCGCCGTGGCCATGCCGTTGGCGACGGGGTGGACGCCGCGCCCAGCCGCGTAGAACTCGCCAGTCGAGCCGGCGCGCGCCCAAAACGCGATCCCGATGTAGAGCGCGAAGGAGGCGCCCACCACCAGGTAGGTGAGAATTTGAAGATCCATGGCTTAGTCCTCCTGCACGCCGTAGCGGCGGTCGAGCGCGTTCATGCGGATGGCGTAGAAGAAGATCAGGATCAAAAAGACGTAGATCGCGCCTTGCTGGGCAAACCAGAAGCCGAGGTCGGTGCCGCCCACGTTGATGCCGCTCAGGAGCGGACGGGCCAGGATGCCAAGGCCAAAGGACACGACCGCCCAGACGATCAGGCAGCCTTTGACGAGGCGGATATTGGCTTGCCAGTAGGCCAGGCCGCTATCGGTTTCGGAGTTGTCCGACATGGATTTTCTCTCCCAGGGTTTTGTGTGTGTCGGGGTGGAGCGAGGCCGCCCGTGGGGCGGCTCCGATGGCGTGGCCGCGCGCTTGTTATTTTGTTGCGCGGTTTTGGATGAGGTCTTTGACGACGGCTGGGTCGGCGAGGGTTGAGGTGTCGCCTAGCGTGTCGGTTTCGTTTTCGGCGATCTTGCGCAGGATGCGGCGCATGATCTTGCCCGAGCGCGTCTTGGGCAGGCCCGGCGCCCATTGGATCACGTCGGGTTTGGCGATGGGGCCGATCTCGGTGCGCACGTGGGCTTGGAGCTCCTTGAGGAGGGCGTCGGAGGGCTCTTCGCCGGCGTTGAGCGTCACATAGCAGTAGAGGCCCTGGCCCTTGATCTCGTGCGGGTAGCCCACCACTGCCGCCTCGGCGACTTTGGGGTGGGAGACCAGCGCGCTCTCGACCTCGGCCGTGCCCATGCGGTGGCCCGAGACGTTGATCACGTCGTCGACACGGCCGGTGATCCAGTAATAGCCGTCCGCATCCCGCCTACAGCCGTCGCCCGAGAAGTAATACCCCTTGAACATCTCGAAATAGGTCGAGACGAAGCGGTCATGATCGCCGTAGACCGTGCGCATCTGGCCGGGCCAACTGTCCTTGATTGCCAGAACACCCGAGCACTCGGTCGCCTCGATTTCCTGGCCTTTGTCATCGAGCACGCAGGGCTGCACACCAAAGAACGGCCGCGTTGCCGAGCCCGGCTTGAGCGCGGTGGCGCCAGGGAGCGGCGCAATCAGGATGCCACCAGTCTCGGTTTGCCACCAGGTGTCGACGATCGGGCAGCGCCCCGCGCCCACCGTCTCGTGGTACCAGCGCCAGGCCTCGGGGTTGATCGGCTCGCCGACCGAGCCGAGCACGCGCAAGCTGGAGAGGTCGTGCTTGGAGACGAACTCGTCGCCCTGGCCCATGAGCGCGCGGATCGCCGTCGGCGCGGTGTAGAAGATGGTGACGTTGTGCTTGGCGCAGACCTGCCAGAAGCGTCCCGCATCCGGGTAGGTCGG
>JBCDHK010000363.1:0-3989 GCA_038750185.1 Pseudomonadota bacterium | reverse complement strand
GGTTTCCTCAGTAAGCCAGAGCAGTGTGGCTAGAACGTTGCGCTCGGCGGCGGGGAGTAGGTGGGGGCTGGTGTCGGTGTAGATGCGACGTGTTAGTGTGGGGGTATCGGCAGGGCCCTTGGCCAGGGCTGTCAGGATCTGCTCGGCGCGCTTGAGACGATGGGCGGTTTGCTCGGCGACAAGGTGCGCGGGGTCTTCGACCGGGGCGCCGTGGCCGGGGAGGTAGAGCCGGTCCCGCCCCGCCTTTGCGCGCGTGCCAAGACGGGCAAGGCTTGCCATGAATGCCGCCATATCGCCCTCCGGCGGCGAGACCAGCGTTGTCGACCAGCCCATCACCGTGTCGCCTGTGAACAGGATGCCGTGCTCCTCCAGCGCGAAACTCAGGTGATTGGAGAGATGGCCCGGCGTGTGCAGCGCTCTGAGACGCAGCGCGCCAACATCGAGCGTGTCGCCATCGCGAAGATGACGGTCGGGCGTGAAATCGCGGTCGGCTCCTTCGCCCCCGCCGAGGCTGTGGCGCTCGGCCAGGGCGCGCATGGTCTCGGACATTCCCGCGCCATGGCGGCCATAGCCATAGACCGGCGCGCCAAAGCGCTCGGCCAGCGGGCGCGCCAGCGGGCTGTGATCGCGGTGGGTGTGGGTGACGAGCACCGCCGTGATGCGCTCGCCCGGCAGGAGCGCAGCCTCGATGGCGCCAAGATGCTCGTAGTCCAAAGGCCCCGGATCGATCACCGCGACCTGACCCCTTCCGACAAGATAAGTCTGGGTGCCGGTGTGGGTCATGGGCGAGGGATTGGCGCAGGTCAGACGGCGCACCCCCGGCACGATCTCCTCCGGTAAGATAGGCGCCATCGGCTTCTCCTTTGGACGGCGTTGGGCTATTGGCTGACACGCCCGATACCCCCATTGTGGATGCCATGAGCCTCACCGCCACCATAAAGCGCTCGCTGCCGACGGGTTTGTTCTGGCGCGCCTTTCTGATCCTGGTCATTCCCATGATCGGGTTGCAGGTGGTGGTGGCCTCGGTGTTTATCCAGCGCCACTACGACGGCGTCACCGAACAAATGGCGCGCTCGGTCGCACGCGAGATCAACCACGCCATCCGCTCGGTCGAGGCCGCGCCCGATCCCGAGACCGCCCAAGCGCTCCTCGATGCCATGGCGGTGCCCTTTGGGCTGCAGATGGGCCTCGATGTGGGGGGGGCGGTCGAGGTGACGGCGGTGCGCGCCTTCTACGATCTGACCGGCAGTGTGATCGCCGAGACGCTCAGCCGCACGGTCGAGCGCCCCATGGCGCTGGATTTCCTCTCGGTGCGCAAACATCTCGATGCGCGCATCCAGACCGGAACCGGTGTCTTGCGCGTCCTCATCCCGCGCGCGCGCATGAACGCGGCCAATCCGCATCTGCTGTTGGTGTGGATGTCGGCGACGGCGCTGGCGCTGACGCTGGTGGCCTCGATCTTCTTGCGCAACCAGATCAAGCCGATCCGCGAGCTGGCCCGCGCCGCCACCGCCTTTGGGCGCGGGCGCACCGAGCATTTCCGCCCCGCAGGCGCCGAAGAAGTGCGCCGCGCCGGCTGGGCGTTTCTCGATATGCGCCAACGCATCGAACGCCAGATCGGCCAGCGCACGCTGATGCTCTCGGGCGTGAGCCACGATCTGCGCACACCCTTGACGCGCATGCGCCTGGCGCTGGCGGTGTTCGAGCCGGGGCCCGAGGTCGAGGAACTGGAGCGCGATGTGATCGAGATGGAGCGCATGTTGGCGGCCTTTCTCGATTTTGCCCGCGGTGAGGGCGGCGAGGAGCCGGTCGGGCTCGACCCGGTCGAGATCGCGGCTGAGGTGGGCGAGGATGCGCGCCGCCAGGGCACGGCGCTCACGCTCTATGCCCGTGTCGATACGTCCGAGGTGCGTCTGGTGACGTTGCGCCGCGGTGCGATCAAGCGGGCGCTGACCAATCTGGTCGAGAAAGACGCCCGTTTTGGCTCGCAAGTGCGCCTCTCGACCCGTCTCACCCGGCGCGCCTTGGAGTTTGCGGTCGAGGACGACGGCCCCGGCATCCCCCCCGAGCGCCGTGAGGAAGCGGTACGCCCCTTCACCCGTCTCGATGCGGCGCGCAACCAAGACGCGGGCTCGGGCGTGGGATTGGGGCTCTCGATCGCCCTGGATATCGCGCGCAGCCACGGCGGGCTGCTCCGCCTCGACGATAGCCCCTCCCTTGGTGGTCTGCGCGCGACGGTGCACTTGCCGCGTTAGAGCGTGTTGTGGCCATTTTCGCTGGTGCACACGCTCTAAGATGTTGTTTTGGTTGACTGATCAGTCAAAGCCGAAAGAAAAGAACACCTGCCCGCCGCCTCGGCCAGAGCCCTTGGGGTGCCCGCCGTGAAACCTGTCGTGGTAGTGGTGGCCGTGGCGAAAGCCTCTATCGACGACATGGGTGTGCTTGCCGAAGGGTCTGTGGCGGTGGACGAAGCGGTGGCGCTTGGCGTGGCGATACTTGCGCTTGAAGCGCTTATGGGCGTGGTATTTGCTGCGATGGTGGCCGTGGACCTTACCGTGCTTATGGCCATGAAACTTGCCGTGGCCGTGGCCGTGGCCATGCCCATGCCTGTGGCCGTAGTGCTTGTGGTGTTTGCCATGGTGGCGATAATCGATCTCGACCACGGGCAGCGTCGCAGCGCTCTCGGACTGGATACTGGCAGGCGCGGCCCCCGTATGCGGTGTGGCCGTATGCGGTGTGGCCGTGTGCGGTGTGGCGGCGCGCGGCATGGCCTCAGCCGAGCCGGTGCCAAGCACCAGCCCCAACGCCAGCGCGCCCCAGACCAAGGCCGTCGGCAGGATCGGCATATTGGGCATCTCGCTCTCCTTTGTGCTATCTCTTCGTGCGATGGCCATCGAACGCGCCAGGGGGGCCGCTTCCGTCGGCTGCAGGGCGATCAAGGCTGTGTGAGGGGGCGCCGAGCCCCAACGGTGAGCGCTGAGACAGCCAAGCCAAGACAAAACGCTAAGAGGACCCGATGGAGAAATTCACCACCCTTACCGGCGTCGCAGCGCCGCTGCCGCTGATGAATATCGACACCGATATGATCATCCCCAAGCAGTTCCTGAAGACGATCAAGCGATCGGGATTGGGCGTGAACGCCTTCGACGAGTTGCGCTACAATCCAGACGGCAGCGAGAACCTGGAGTTCGTACTCAACAAACCGGCCTATCGCCAGTCCAAGATGCTGGTAGCAGGCGATAATTTCGGCTGTGGCTCCTCGCGCGAGCACGCGCCCTGGGCGCTGGCCGATTTCGGCATCCGCTGCATCTTCGCCACCAGTTTTGCCGACATCTTCTACAACAATTGCTTCAAGAACGGCATCCTACCCATCGTGCTGCCCCAAGAGGCCATCGATGCCCTGATGCAAGACGCCGAACGCGGCGCCAATGCCGTGCTCAGCGTCGATCTGGAAGCACAGACCATCTCGCGCCCCGATGGCCAGCAGATCGGCTTCGAGATCGATCCCTTTCGCAAGCACTGCCTGCTGAACGGGCTCGACGACATCGGCTTGACGCTGGAAAAGGAAGACGCCATCGCCGCTTTCGAGGCCAAGCGCGCCCTCACCGCGCCTTGGGCGGGTTGAGCCGGTTTTGCCGCGTAAAGGGCGGCTGCTGGGGCGGCGTACCCTGCTGGGCGCTCTCGGTGCAGCAATGGCTCTACCCTCCGCCGCGCTGATCGCGCCGCCGCCGCGCGGGGGCTTGCGCCTGGCTGTCTTCAATGCCGGACTTGCGCGCAAGGGTGCGGGCGTGCTGATCCACGATCTCCAAAGTGGCGATCCGCAGGCCGAGGCCGTCGCCGAGATCGTGCTGCGCGTGCGCCCCGATGTGCTCGTCCTCAACGAACTCGACGCCGATCCCGAGGGCCGCGCGCTGGCGCTGTTTCAAGCGCTGCTGGCGCGCGGCACGGCAGAAGTGCCGGGCCTCGACTACCCAGAGACCTTCCAAGGC
>JBCDHK010000362.1:0-4003 GCA_038750185.1 Pseudomonadota bacterium | reverse complement strand
CGCCGAGACCCTGGACGCCCATGGCCTCAGCGCCCACCGTCTCAACGCCTGCGGCTATGCCTTGGGCGCGCGCTTTGCGCCGTCGTGGATGGAAGACGCAATGTTCTACGAGGGCGCTCCAACGGTGATCGCCCCTGGCATGGTGTTTTTCCTGCACATGATCCTGATGGACAGCGATACCGGCGCTGCCATGTCTTTGGGGCGGACCTCGCTCGTCGGCGAGACCGGCGCCGAGCCGCTGTCGCAAATGCCGTTGTCGCTGGTCGTGTGCTGAGGGTCTCGATCCCCACGGGCGAGAGTGCAGGCTAGCGCTTTTTTGGTTCGACATCGCCTTGGCAAAGGAGGTATGGCGCTCTCTTGACGGCAGGCGCAGGCAATGCAGCTTATTGCCGCATGGACACCTGGGGAGGCCAATTATGAATGCAAATGCAATTACGCTGCTGGATGGCGGCATGGGCCAGGAATTGATACGCCGCATGGATGGCCCGGCGCCCGCGCTCTGGTCGGCCATGGTGCTGGAGGAACGCCCCGATCTGGTCGAGGCCGTCCATGGCGAGTTCATCGAAGCCGGGGCCGAAGTGCTCACCCTCAGCAACTACAGCGTCACCCCACCCAAGCTGGCACGCCATGGGCTGGAGGACCGCTTTGAGCCCCTGCACCGCCGCGCTGTCGCCGTGGCTGAGGCCGCGCGTGATAAATCCGGGCGCGCGGTGCAACTGGCCGGGTGTCTGCCGCCGCTAGTGGCCAGCTATCGCCCCGATCTCAACCTGCCCGAGCGCGCCATGGCCGAGGACTATGCCCGCCTCGTCGCCGTGCAGGCCGCGCATGTGGATCTGTTTCTTTGCGAGACCATGACCGCGATCTCCGAAGCGCTGACGGCCACCGAGGCCGCTCTCGCTTCGGGCAAGCCGGTGTGGACGGCGCTCAGCGTCGATGATGCCAACGGCGCGCGGCTGCGCTCGGGCGAGGATCTGGCCGAAGCCGCAACGGCGGTGCGCGCGGCGGGGGCTGCGGCTGTGCTGGTCAATTGCTCGACCCCCGAAGCCACCACGCAAGCGATGGGCGTGCTCTCGGGGTTGGATTTGCCCTTTGGCGCCTATGCCAACGGCTTTGTCTCGGTGGCCGCACTGGCGCCTGGGGTGACGGTGGACGTACTCCAAGCGCGCACCGATCTCGGCCCCCAGGCCTATGCGGATGCGGCCATGGCCTGGGCCGAGGCCGGAGCCACCATCGTCGGCGGCTGCTGCGAGGTGGGACCGGCGCATATCGCCGAACTGGCACACCGGCTTGGGCGCACAGTGCGGCCGATGGCCATAGCTGTCTGAACTAAAGCGATTTCAAGAGAGGTGGAAACACCGACCGACGCGGAAATCGCGGCAAAACAACAGTCTACAGCAGTGCGTGTGAAACAACATCCACGCGCAATGCTGTAGGCGGAGGTTGGCAGGCGCTCAATCGCCGTCGTAGGTCCAGCGATAGGCCGGGGGCGTCGGCCCCTTGTTGCGCCCGCCCTGCTCGGACTGCTCCCAGGCGTGGGCTAACAGCCCGACCGAGCGCGACAGGCAAAACAGCCCGCGTGCGAGTGGCGGCGCAAAGCCCAGTTCGGCGAAGATCACTGCCGTCGCGCCGTCGATATTCATCGGCACCGGGCGGCCTTTGCGCCGTGCCAGTTCGGCCTCGACAGCGCGGGCGATGGTCGCGGTCGTGCCGGGGCAAGTGCCCTCAGCCGCCGCCGCGTCGACCAGCGCCAGAAGACGCGGGGCGCGCGGATCGACGGGCTTGTGAAAGCGATGCCCGAAGCCTGGCACGATCTTGCCGCGCGCGGCGATCCAGGTGTCGAGGCGCTCGGCCACACCGCCCTCGCCGATGTGGTGGTAGAGCTCGACCGCCTGCTCGCCCGCCCCGCCATGGACATCGCCGAGCATGTTTAGCCCGGTCGCCATGGCATTGTTGAGCGCAAGCCCACAGGTCACCGCCATGCGCGCCGCCGCGATCGAGGGCGCTTGGGGCCCATGATCGACCGCAGCCACCAAGGCAGCTTCCAGTAGACGCGCTTGCCCCGGCGTGGGCTGGTCACCGCGCAGCATCAGCCAGATCATCTCGACGAAGGAGAGCCGCCCTATCAGACCTTCGATGGGATGGCCGCGCAGCGCAATGCGCCCGGGCGCCATGTCGATAATCGAGGTGCGCCACCAGTCGGCCACATCGCTCATAATACGCCCTCGGCGGTGAGGCGTTCGATCTCGGCTGTATCGAGGCCCAGTTCGCCGTAGACGCTGGCGTTGTCGGCGCCCAAAGGCGGCGGCGGGCTCTCAGCGGCAGGGCGTGTGCCGTCGACCACCACCGGTGAGGCGACGACTGCGATCTCGCCCACGGCGCTGGTGTGGCGGGAGAGGAGGCCGCGCCCCTCGATCTGCTCGGAGGCCAGGGTCTCGGGCACGCTCAAGACGGGGCCTGAGGGGATGCCGAGGCGGTTTAACTCCTCAACCCAGGCGGCGGCGGGGCGGGTGGTGAGTGCCTCCTCCAGGGCTGCCCGCAAGGCGTGGCGGTTGCGCTTGCGGTCCTCGCGGGTGGCGTAGTCGGGGTGGGTAAGCAGTTCCTCGCGCCGGAGATGGCGCACGAGCGCCTGCCAGTGGTCGTCACGGTTGGCGGCGATGTTGATCGGGGCGTCGGCTGTTTGGAACGTGCCCGAGGGCGCGGTCGCGGGGTTTTCGTTGCCAAGCGTGCCCGGCACTTGGCCCGCGATCAGGAAATTCGACACCGCCCAGCCCATGGTCGAGAGCACGGCTTCGGTCATGGCCACATCGAGAAAGGCGCCGCGGGGATTGGCGTTGAGCGCGCTCGCAATGGAGAAGGCCGCCATCAGCCCGGCGATGGTGTCGGCCATGGGGTAGCCGACGCGCAGCGGTGCGCTTTGCTGGTCGCCGGTCAGCGCCATCACGCCCGCGATCCCTTGAACGATCTGATCGTAAGCCGGGTCGTCGCGCATCGGGCCGGTTTGGCCAAAGCCCGAGATGGCGCAGTGGATCAGGTGGGGGTTGACGCCCCTCAGCACCTCATAGGAGAGGCCGAGACGCTCCATGACGCCGGGGCGGTTGTTCTCGACCACCACATCGGCGCGCTCGACCAGGCGTTTGAAGAGGGCGGCGCCCTCGGGGTGTTTGAGGTTGAGGCTCACCGAGCGCTTGCCGGCGTTTTGGGCGAGGAACGACACGCCGAAGCCGCGGGCGTTGAGATCGGGATCGGCGCCCAGTTGGCGGGCGAAATCGCCGGTGCCGGGGCGCTCGACCTTGATCACCTCGGCACCCATCAAGCCGAGCAGATAGCAGGCGTAAGGGCCGGAGAGGACGTTGGTCAGATCGAGGACGCGGATGCCCTTGAGCGCGCCCTCAATCGCCATCAGCCACGCCTTGGGCGCGCAGACGGGCGCGGCGCGCGCGGTAGGACGGCAGCAGCACCAGGAGGGCTGCGAGCGCCAGGAGCGCGATGGTCATGGGGCGTTCGATGATAAAGCCGAGGCCATCGTAGAGCTGCATCGAGCGGGCGAAATTGTCCTCCAGCATGCGCCCGAGGATAAAGCCGATCAGGAGGGGGGCGAGGGGGTAATCGGCCAAGCGCAGGATCGTCGCCGCCACGCCGAGGCCGACCAGGATCAGCAGTTCGGTGGCGTTGTTCTGGCCGATATAGGCGCCCATCAGGGTGAAGAACAGGATGAAGGGGATCAGGAAATTGCGCGGCACCGCCAACACTTTGGCGATGTAGGGGATCAGCGGCAGGTTGAGGATCAAGAGCACTACGTTGCCGAGATACATCGAGACGATCACGGCCCAGAAGATCTCTGGGTCATCGACCATCAGGCGCGGCCCCGGTGTGACGTTGAGCGCGATCAGAGCACCGAGCAGAATGGCGGTGGTGCCCGAGCCCGGAATGCCGAGCGTGAGCAGTGGCACGAAGGAGCCCGTACAGGCGGCGTTGTTGGCGCTCTCGGGGGCAGCCAGGCCCT
>JBCDHK010000361.1:0-4032 GCA_038750185.1 Pseudomonadota bacterium | reverse complement strand
CTCGGGCTTCCCGCCCACCGGCCATTTCGTCGGCGACGGCGCTCCCGGTGCCGCGGTGCCGGTGATCTTCCGCAACGTCACCCGCCAGCGCGAGCGTTGCGGCCGCCCCGAGATCACGCCGACGATCTATGACGGCCAGAACTTCCTGCGCTCGGCCAGGATCAGCTTTGCCGGCGTCTCGATCCCCAACGGCGCCACGGTCACGATCCAGTACGAGCTGATCATCCCCACCGACGCCGAGCCCGGTCCGGCGCAGTATTGCCCGGAGCTGGACTTCCGCCACGCCAGACCGCCCGCCGTGCCCCAACTGGTGCCGTGCGTGGACTTCACCATCCTCGCGAAGGAAGGGGAGAAACTGTAATGTCAGAACAGCGACAACAGCTTACCGAGCGCCAGGCCGAAGGCGATCCCACCAGAGACGCCGCCGACCAGGAGCACCGCGGGGTAGTAGCGGCGCTCGACTTCGATCTTGGCGGTCTGGGCTTGGGCTTGCTTGGTATCAGCCTCAATCCGCAACGCGTTGAGGCGTACATGCGCCATCTCGACTTCGAGCTTGGCTGCTTGAGCACGCGCCTGGGCCGTTTCAGCCATGGCCTTGTCGATCTCGGTGAGTTGGCGGCGAAGGTCGAGTTCGCGGTCGGATACTTCTTGGGCCATCGGTGCTCCGGGTTAGGAGGGGGTTGGGCGGTTACTCTGTTGGCTTCAGGTATCCGTGGTCGCGGAGATGTGCCGCCAATACCCGCTCGACGTATGAAGCCACAGACCGGCCATCGTCGGAAGCGGCCTTTTCGACAGCCTGCTTGGTTTCGTCAGGCACCCTTACGGAGATCGCAGAATTTCGATTTTCGCGTTGAGGCTCAGGTGCGAGGTCAAGATCAGACAGGTCTACCCCGATTTCGTCGGCTGCTTGGATCACAGCCAGAATTGCCTGTTTTGGTTCAACCTGAAACCACTCACCGGTCGTTCTGTGTTCAGAAAGGAGTTCATGAACCCGAGACTCAAGGGCCTCAATATCGCAAGCCGCTCGGCTAGCATATGCTATCGACAATGGATAAGGGGCTCCGGTTCTGAGTTGGCTGAGACGGGTCTGAACGCTACTCGTAATGCCGACCTTAACCGGCCCCGGCTCGGACTTGATTACGTAGATAGAGCGGGTCATTGCGCCTTTCCTTTTCGCCTGACGCCTGCCCCCCCACCGTTCTCAGGGATAAACTCTATACCTGCGGTCTCAAGGACCGCTTCTAGCTTCTGAAGCGTGGAAGCTCTGCACAATCCCTGTTCCGCACGAGTCAGTGTGTTCACGCTGATGCTGGCGCGGTTGGCCAACTCTGCGTTGGATATGCCGAGCATAGCCCGGGCGGCTCTGAGTTGGTCGCTGGTGATCATAAGTGTGAATTTATCACCGTTTCCTCTTGACGCAATCTCCAAAACGGTGAAATATTCACAAATCAGGCCCCGAAAGCGGTGCAACGCTTCCGAGGCCCTAACCGAAACCGATCCATGGGAGATCGATATGGCTGTCCCGACACATATGCCCCGCCGGGGCGTTCTAAAAGCGATTCCTGCTGCGGCGGCTGCCCTCGCGGTGCCTGCTTTCGCCGAGCCGAACCCCGATGCTGATATTTTCGCGCTGCATGCCGAGTGGCGGGAGGCTCGTGCTGACTGGTTGCGCTGGGTCGAATTCTGCTCCCGACTGCCGTGTGATGCAGAGGGAGCATATCAGCAGCAACACATTGCCGCGTTCGAGCGCCAGCGTGATGCGCTGACCAGCCTTGTTGCCGCGCAGCCCGCTACACTCGCCGGGTTGCAGGCCCAAGCCGAAGCCGTACGGGCGGCTGATGTAGACGCCCAAGATGACGACCCGCAATTACGACGCCTTCTGATGCTCTTCGACAGCATCGCGGGCCTGCCCACCGCGGCCTAGCCCGCACCCCGACCGAACACCTGAACCGCTGAGGTAGGGCGGGCCGAACCATCGGCCCGACCGCCCCACACCCATCCCGTGGCTTCGATCCACGGGTGATCCCCTGCGCACGTGCGCTCGGGATGCCTTCCGCCTGTCAACTTTAACCAACCAGGAGTCCAGCAATGGGCAAGATAATCACTGTGAACTTCCGTGGCGATGAGCTTTACGGCTTTGAGAATGACGATGGCGTGTTTGTTGCGCTCAAACCCATGGTCGAGGCCATGGGGATGCCATGGGAATCTCAGCGTCAGAGGGTGCGGAAAGACCCGATCTTGAACGAGGGTGCAAGGTTAATTCAGGTACCCTTTGGCCGTGGCGGCGCTCAAGAGCAGCTTTGCCTGCGCGAAAGCCTCGTCCAGGGCTGGCTGTTCACCATCGATAGCACCCGGATCAAGGATGAACAGGTCCGCCAGCGCGTTCAGATGTACCAGCGCGAGTGCTACGCCGTGCTCCACGAGCATTTTATCGGCAAGGCGCAGCGCCCGGAGATGGAGATTGACGCCGAGCCCGACGACAAACCGACGCTCACCGAGCGCCGCCAACTCGTCACCGAGGCCCGGCAGACCTTTGGCACCGCTGCCGCGCGCCAACTCTGGTTCCGCAATGGCCTGCCCATCGTGCCCGCCATGCTCAAGCCAGAGGGTCAGGGCGAGTTGTTCGAGATACCGCGTCTGATCGGCTCGGACGCCACTTAGCCCACAACTCAGGGATCACCGCCTCGCCATGAATCCTGCGGCCTTCTGGCTTGCGGGGTGACCCCGCGCATCCGCGCGCGGGGCCTTAATCTCATCCAAAGGAGATAGACAATGAATGAGATGCCCGAACAACACCCACAGCCGACCGACTGTCAACCGGGAAACAGCCTCGCTCAGGTCTTGGCCCCCGACCAGCCGCTCACCATGTCGTCGCGCGAGATCGCGGAGCTATGCGAGAAGGAACACAGGAACGTCCGGCGAGACATTCGTAAGATGCTGGAAGAGCTAGGAGAGGATGTGCTCAGATTTGAGCACACCTACACCGACGCCTCCAGCCGTGAGCAAGAGGAATACCTCCTCCCCAAAGACCTGACGATCACTCTGATCGCGGGCTACAAGGTCGTGCTGCGCAAGCGGATCATCGACCGCTGGATGGAACTCGAACGCCAAGCCGCCGCCCCACCCAACCTCGACGACCCCCTCGTCCTGCAACAGCTCCTCGTCACCCACACCACCAAGCGCATCGAGGCCGAGAAGCGCGCCAGCGCGGCAGAGGCCCGCGCCGAGAGCATGGCCGAAGACGTGGCCGCGCACGAGATCCTGGTGAAGGCCGATGGCTCGATCACCATCACCGAGGCGGCGAAGAACCTCGGAATGCGTCCCGGCGATCTGTTCAAATGGCTGGACGGCAACGGCTGGACCTACAAGCGCCCCGGCGCCGCAGCCCGGCTCGGCTATCAGGACAAGTGCAACCGCGGCCTGTTGGAGCACAAAGCCACGACGGTAACGCGGGCGGACGGCTCCGAGAAGATCACCGAACAGGTGCGCGTCACGGCTAAGGGCATGTCGCGGCTTGCGAAACTTCTGCAGCCCACCGTGCGCCTAGTGGAATAGCCCCGCAACACCCCCGCGTCTGGGGATACCCTCCGACGCGCCATCCTGCCCACAGCGCCGATCCCAAGACACCGCCGCCTGAGAGGGCCGGTGGCGCCGACCCTTGCGCCCTCGCGTGAGGCCATACCCCTAACCCAAAGGAGACCACCCATGACCGACAATCGTTCTTTCCCAGCCTCCCTCGCCCTGCCGCCCTCGACCACGCACAAAGCCTGGATGGGCGGTGCCGCCTCGGCGATCAGCGTGTTCGTGGCGCTGCTGCTGTCGCAGTTCACCGCCGTGCCATCGCCCGATCCAGAGGCAGTGCAGCAGTCGCTCTGGTGGCTACTGAGCGCCATCCCGGCTTTCGGCTCGGGCTATGCGCTCACCTACCTGATCCCCAATCAGAAGAAGCCAGACTGATGCGCTCTGGCTACTTCGCCGTCCAGCGTCCCCCGCAAGGGTGGCGCTGGCCCAACTTCTCGCGTGCCGAGATCG
>JBCDHK010000360.1:0-4033 GCA_038750185.1 Pseudomonadota bacterium | reverse complement strand
GTGCCCGATGTGCCGTTTCAGATGCTGACCCAACTGCCGCTCGACCAGCGCCAGTGGACCGAGATCGCCGAGCGGGGCTCGTGGCAGATGGTGCGCCAGAACCTCAACACCTTCCAGCGCCACGGTGTGTTTGAGCGCCAGAAGGTCGTCCACCGGATCGCGGCCAAGCTGCGCAACCCGACCCAGATCGCGCGCGCGCGTGCTGCCTTATCAGTTGATGATGGCGGCCAAGGCGGCCTCGGCTCGTCTGCCGCCCGAGATCCGCGCGGCGCTGCACGATGCCATGGAGGCGGCGGTGGCCAATGTGCCGGCCTTCAAGGGCAGTGTGGCAGTGTGTCCGGATGTCTCGGGCTCGATGACCTGGCCCGTGACGGGGTGGCGCAAGGGCGCGAGCACGGCGGTGCGCTTTGTCGATGTGGCGGCGCTGATCGCGGCGGCGGTGTTGCGGCGCAACCCGCGGGCGGTGGTGCTACCCTTCGATCACCGGGTGCACAGGCTGCGTGTGGACGCACGCGACACGGTGCAGACCAATGCCGAGCGCCTTGCGGCCACCGGCAGCGGCGGCACCGACTGCGCCGCACCGCTCCACTGGCTCGCGCAGAACGGGCGCACCCCCGATCTGACGATCCTGGTCTCGGATAACGAGTCCTGGATCGGCACCGGGCAAGGCCGAGGCACCCGGGCCATGCAGGCCTGGCTGGCGCTCAAGCGCACCAACCCCAAGGCGCGCCTGGTCTGCATCGACATCGCGCCCTACGGCACCACCCAAGTGCCCGAGAGTGCGGGCGTGCTCAACATCGGCGGCTTCTCGGATGCGGTGTTCACGCAGATCGCCGCCTTCGCCGGAGGGCGCATGGGCCCTGAGCACTGGGTCGGCGAAATCGATGCGGTGTCCCTCTGAGGAGGGGCATCGCCCTTGAAACCAACAAGATCGTCTCGGCGAATGCTCGAAGGAACTACAGGCGACCGAAACGAGGATGACCGTGGGGTTCGACCCCCCACCTTGCAGGCGCCCTTTTGGCATGGGCGGGCTCCTCGGTGTTTCTTCACCCTTTGTCGCCGAGACCCATCGATAGGAGAGACCACCCCGGCGAATGCCTGCGGAACTACAGCGCTTCTAACGCCCAGGTCGCGGGTTCGAGTCCCGTCGCTGCCCCCACTCTGGCAGCGTAGCTCAGTGGTAGAGCAGGTCCGTTTCGCACATCCCTTGTCGCCGGGGCCCCATCTTCGGGGGAATGCCCGCAAAACCACACGCTAGCCGCCGTGGCGCCAGCACGCTCAACGAGGCAGAACATGACCGAGAACACCCGCCCGCCCGTGAGCGGCCACGACCTGATTGCCTGGGGCCACCGCCCAGGGCCCCAGTTTGCCGCCCTTCTGGACAAGGCCAATGCCGCGCGCGCCGAGGGCTTTGGCCTGGTGCGCATCCGCGAGATGCTGGCGGGCGATCTGCCGCCGCCGCCACCGCCGACCCAGCCGCTGCGCCCCAAAGGCAGCTTGGCCTTTCACGCCAATATCGAGGCCGAGGGCGAGGACGAGATCGCCAATCTGGCAAGCGTCAGCGCCACCATGACCGAACTGATGCGCACCCCAACCATCGAAGCCGGCGCCATCATGCCCGATGCCTGTCCTGCAGGGCCGGTGGGCACGATCCCTGTCGGCGGCGTGGCAGCGGCCAAGGGCGCGATCCATCCGGGGATGCACTCGGCTGATATCTGCTGCTCGGTGATGCTGAGCGATCTTGGACAAGCCGATCCCAAAGCCGTGCTCGATGCCGCCCACAAGGCCACCCACTTCGGCCCCGGCGGGCGTGGCGAGGGCCAGCGCCTCACTGTGCCCAGCGATCTGATCGAGCAGTTTCGCGCCAATCGGTTTCTCAACGAGGCCAAAGCGCTCCACATGGCCGAAAGCCACATGGGCACCCAAGGGGACGGCAACCATTTCCTCTTCGTCGGGCGCTCGCGCGCGACGGGGCGCACGGCGATGATCACCCACCACGGCTCGCGCGGGCCCGGTGCGCGCCTCTACCGCGCTGGCATGGCCGTGGCCGAGCGCCACCGCGCCTTGCTCTCGCCCGAGACGCTCAAGCAAAACGCCTGGATCCCGGCTGAGAGCGAGGAAGGGCGCGCCTATTGGCAGGCGCTCCAGATCGTGCGCGCTTGGACCAAGGCCAACCATACCGTGTTGCATGATGCCACGGCGGCAGCGCTTGGCCTCGATGTCGGCGAGTGGTTCTGGAACGAGCACAACTTCGTTTTTGAGCGCGGCGGATACTACTACCACGGCAAGGGGGCGACGCCCGCCTGGGCCGACTTTGCCCATGACGCCACCCCGCGCACACTGATCCCGCTCAACATGGCCGAGCCGGTGCTCGTGGTGCGCGGGTGTGATGCGGGTCATGCGCTCGGCTTTAGCCCGCACGGGGCGGGGCGCAACTTCTCGCGCTCCGAGCATCGCCGGCGCATGGGGCGCCAGACCCCGGCGCAGCTTTTGGCGCGCGAGACGGCGGGGCTCGATGTGCGCTTTTATGGCGGGCGTGTCGATGTCTCCGAACTGCCGTCGAGCTATAAGCGCGCCGCGGCGGTGGTGGCCCAGATCGAGCGCTACGGTTTGGCTGAGATCGAAGACTACATCGATCCCTACGGCTGCATCATGGCCGGCGACTTCCCCGCCCCCTGGCAGCGCAAGAAGGCGCGACAGGCCAGTAACGCCCCACCCGAAGGGCAAAGCGCAGGACAGTTGCCATGAGTGGAACTCTGGCCTGCGTTATTGCACGGGGTCGGGTGCCCGGCGCAGGCGAAAGACGGCCCGATCACGCTGATCGTCGACAGCACGGGCTTGGCGGTGCATGGCGGGCGAGCCTGTCGGGGATCCCTCCACCCTGCCGGATCTCTTGGCGCAGATCGAGCGTCCGGTGGCCAAGGTTCTCGCGGGCAGCGCTCCCGGGCCTAGGCATGGACTGATCGCGACAAACAGGTGATCGGCTCGGCGCTATGGGGCCGCCCTCTGGAGCGCCAAAGAACAGAGGTCCAAGCCACGCCCGCTTCGGGCTTAGTCCTAACTTTGCAGCCTGTTAGATTTCGCAACAGAACCGACAGGCCTCCTCTGCCGCGGCCAATTGTCGTGTCATGTGTGAATGACACGAAATTACTCCTGTTTAAGTTGACACTACCCAGGCGTCATGTGAGGTTCATCTCTGCTGAGGGCGGAGGGTACCATGGCGACTTTCTTCAATCAAAACAGTTTCTTAGATCTAGTGTTGCGTAGCACCTGGGGCTCTGGGCTAGTCGCTGATCTCAGCCTGACGCCCACGCAAGCCCTGAACGGTTGGACAGTAACGTTCGACTACTCTGGTGAGATCGCAAACATCTGGAACGCCCGGATCGTCTCACGGGTCGGAGACCGCTATGTGGTCGAGGCGATGGGGTATAACGCCAAGGTTTCCGCCGGCGGCACCGTCTCCTTCGGGTTCCAGGGCAGCGGCAGTGTCCACGACATCACGCCGGTCGCGCTTGTCGGCGAGCCGATCGGGGCGCCGGACGATCCTGTAGCTTTGCCGAGCGTCTCGGTCTCGGACGCGCTGGCGGCGGAAGGCGATGGCGCGATCAGCTTCACGCTGAGCCTCTCGGAAGCCTCGGCCACCGATGTGACGATCGACTACCGGACTGTGGCCGCCACAGCCTCAGCGGGCGGCGACTTTGCCTCGACAACCGCCCAGATCGTCATCCCCGCCGGGCAAACCACGGCCACGATCACCATCGCGCTGACCGACGACACCACCGCCGAGGACACCGAAGCCTTTACGCTGGAACTGCTCTCAGTTGAGGGCGCCGATCTCGGGGACGCCACAGCGACAGGCACGATCACCGATACGGATGTGCCGCCCGCCGATCCGATTATGGTGATGGTCACCGGCGGCTCGGTGATCGAAGCCGATCCGGGCATGGCGCATATGCACGGCGACGGCTCCAGCCACCTGCATGACGATGGGCACCGCTACATCACCTTCACGGTCGCGCTCGCAGTGCCTGCT
>JBCDHK010000359.1:0-4037 GCA_038750185.1 Pseudomonadota bacterium | reverse complement strand
TGGCGTCCCCATCACCCCCGGCGGGGGCCATGAACTCCACGCAGAGAAACGGCCCACCGCTCTCATCGACCAGCCGCCCCCGACGCATCTCTGAGCGCCACTGATAAATATGCTGGCGCGTGATGCCATGGCGCCGGGCAACCTCCGTCACCGTCGTATCCCGAGCAGCAGCCTCGACCAGGATCGCGATCTTCTGCCCATCCGACCACCGCCGTCGGCGCTCAGGCCCAGTCAGGATCTCCTGCGCCATGTCCTATCCTCTCAAGTGACGTCGCTAACGACGTCAATTGAGATCAAACTCCCAGATCAAAACGGGAAACCGCAAGGCGACCTTATACCGGCCGGTTACATCCAAAGCCAGCGGGGGTGACGGCGGAGACCTTGGCGCCATACCTCCTCACTGCTGATTGGCAGCCTTGATGGCCGTTTCGCCCGAGTAAAATTCTCAGGGCGCGCGCTCGGCTATGGCCTTAGATTGAAAGCATTCTAACGTGTGTGTGAAAAGCGAATTACATCTTTAAGTAGAAAATTTGTGGCGCGCTCGCCCCACTCATGCTAGATAGGTCTCGTATCGCGTATGTTAACCATGTTGCCGTGGAGAGTGCTGTGTGCGTTTCCAAGTGCGTCGTCGGCCCGCTGGGCCGCGTGAAAAGCCCTGCTGGCGGTGCGTCGTTGCCAGTCCAGCCTACCCGCCTTCAAAGCCGTCTCCGCCACAACGCGCGGCGGATGGTGACGGATGAGACCGGCGGCATCTCGATCCTCATGCTGGTGATGTTGGTCGGGATCGCGCTCTGCGCTGGCTTTGCCATGGATCTCATGATGCATGAGACCCGGCGCGCCTCGCTGCAAGGAGCCCTTGATCGTGGCACGCTGGCCATCACCTCGGTCAAGGCCGATGCCTCGGCGGAGGATGCCCAAGCCATCATCGAGGCGTATCTGAAGGGGCGTCCCTTTGCCTCCGACCCTGGTGAGGTCTTCCACAACGGGCTGAGCATGACCGAGGCCGAGCGCAGTGCTGCTGAAGCGCCTTGGGTTGTGGTCGATGCCGATCTTGCCAATCCCATCGAGCGCCGCGTGAGTGCTGCGACAGCGATCAGCATGCCGACGACGTTCATGCGTCTGGCTGGTCTGACGGATCTGCCGGTGCCCGCTGCCTCTTCTGCCATTGAGCGGGTTAGAAGCATCGAGATCGCGCTTTTGCTCGACATCTCGGGCACCATGCGCTGGCGGACAAACCCCGTCACCGGCAGAAGAGAGTCCAAGCCGCCCTTGGGCGAGAGCCGGATGGAGCGGCTCAAGCCCGCCGCCAAAGCCTTTGTCGATGCCGTGACCAACAACGGCACCGCAGAGGGCGTGACCATCACGCTCGTGCCCTATGCCGGGAGCGTCAACCTCGGGCGCGTGCCCTATGCGATCCTCACAGGACAAAGCGACGGGGCAAACAGCGTCTTTGGCATAGACAACCTGGCCAACGACGATCTGTCGGAAGTCACGCTGGCCCAGCTCGGGGTTGGCCATCGCACGCTGCTCAGCCTGGTCGACGATGATGCGGAATATGCCACCATCATCGCCGCAAAAACCAACGCCCGCTTGGGCCGCGCAGGCTCGACCACGGTCGAGACCAGCGAGGTGACCATCGCCGATGTGACGGACGCTGGGCTGACGCTCTACGAACTCGATTGGTCCGATGTCGAGGCGTCTGCTCTCGATCTGCCCCACGCGCTGAGCCATCCGTTCTCCTTTTGCCTGGAGACCGATGCCGGTGCCGGTGCCGACCATGGCGATCTCGCGGACTTTACCATGGTAAGCCAGGCCAACGCGGGCTACTGGCCGCCCGAGGCGCAGGTGCCCCACTTCAACATCTTCGGCTATGAGCGCAACCGCTACGGGCGCCAGATCATGGAGTGGGGGTGGTGTCCGTCCAGCGAGAGCGAGGTTCTGTGGATGACCCAGGACCACAACGCGGTCAAAGACGCCATCGACGGCCTGCTGATGAACGACGGCACCTCGACCTACACCGCGTTCAAATGGGCGGTGGCCAGCCTCGATCCGCGCAACCAGTGGTTTGTGGACGAGATGAGCGCCGCCGGTCTCATCGACAGCACGTTCGCCAGCACCGGCCAAGACCCGCGCCCGGCAGCCGCCGATGACGAAGCCACCATGAAGATCGTCGTGCTGATGACCGATGGTAACGTGAACAACGACGACCGCCCCAAAGCGGACTTCACGAACTACTGGCACGATAAACGCCCGGTCGGTGGTGGCTCCAAAAAAGACCGGCTCGTGAGTGCGGGCAGAGGCAGCAGCATTCTGCTCGATCTTTGCGAGAAAGCGCGCACCGACATCGATACCTTGAAGATCTTCACCATCGCCTTCGACACCAACTCCCGCAAGATGGACCAGGAGATGGAGCAATGTGCGGGCGATGAGCGGCGGTTCTTCGAGGCCAATGTCGAGACGATCCGGGAAACCTTCGATGCGATTGCAACGGAGATCCAGCAGCTAAAGCTTGTTCGGTGAGTGTGATGGGTACAACGTTTACAACACAGTGGCAGCGCTTCGTCGGTGATGAGCGTGGTGCGGTAACGGCAGAGTTTGTCGTCCTCTTCATGCCGCTCTGCTACATGCTGTTCATGATCGCTGAGCTTTCGGTCTACATGACGCGCCAAGCGTTACTCGAACGCGGTCTCAATATGGCAGTTCGTGACTTGCGCCTGGGCGCCCTTGAGGTGCCGGGCCTTGCCGAAGGCGCCGAGCCCACCGAGGCGCAAAGTGCGGCCGCCTTTCGCGCGCGGATTTGCGAGGGCGCCTTCCTGCTCACCGAATGCAACGATCGCTTGCGCATCGAAGTAACGCCCTTCGAGACGTTCACCGAGTTTGGCGAGAGCGGCTTCATCTGCCCCAACACGTTCGATCCCGATCTTTCGCCCATGGATCTCTACACCCCGGTCTCGCGCCAGCAACTCACGCTGGTGAAGGCCTGCCTCGTGTCATCGCCGATCTTTCCTGGCGTCGGCCTCGGAGCGCAGATGGATTGGATCGAGGGCAGCGGCTACGCCAACGTCTCTCGCACCGCCTTCATCTCCGAGCCATGAGTGTGTCGAGTATGTTGAGAAGGAAAGCCGCAATGTTGCAGTTCGTTCGTTTGCCCCGTCACAGCGCGTCGCGTTTTCTGCGCGAGGAGCAAGGCAGTCTGACCATGGAATTCATGTTGTGGATGCCGGTCTTTCTGTTTTTCCTCGGCTTTATCTTGGCGGGCAATGACGCCTTCCAGCGCCGCTATGCCACACTCGCGGCGACGGAGACGGTGGCTGATGTGCTGTCTCGCCAGTACGGCATGAACGAGGCGGCGCTTGATGAGCTTGATCGCTTGCAGCAGGCGCTATTGCCGGGCGTGGGCGATCCTCGCCTGTTGCGCCTGACCTCCTTGCGCTGTCGCAAGCCCTCCACCGCGAGTGGCGGGGTGGATGAGACATCGGCCTGCGTGGTCGAGGCGACTTGGTCTTGCGCGGTGGGTACGGGCGCCACCAACGGGATGCGCTTTGCGGCTGGTCAGGACATCGGTGCGTTGCTTCCGGTCGATCTGCCGCCGCTGCGCCATCAAGAAGAGATCCTCTTGGTCGAGCTGTCGGTGCCCTTTACAGCCATCTCGCAGTTGGCGGGGCTCGATGTCGATGGCTGGTACGTACCGCTTCTCGTCAAGCCACGCTATGTCTCCAGACTGCGGATCGAAGCCGGGGTCGCGGGCTGCAACGCCGTGCCCGGAGGCGGCTCTGAAGTCTGAGCATCGGCTGGGGAGGGGGGGCGTTGCGTGACGTCCTCTGCCGAGACGCGCCAGGGGTGGCCGTCCTTTAAGGCGCGGCCCACCCTGTCCTGAGCGCGCGCGCCCACGCACGACGCCCGTTCTCTTCGGCGCGCTGGGCCATGGGCTCGGCGTTGTAAGGCACGAGGTGGAATACCACCGACCAAGCCCGCCCCAGCATGCTCTCAGCAGAGCGCTCGACCACAGCGTAGGAGGCGTGGGGAACACCGGTCTG
>JBCDHK010000358.1:0-4056 GCA_038750185.1 Pseudomonadota bacterium | reverse complement strand
GCTGATCCCCCTTGCTGCCGCCGGGATCGAACCCACCCGCCGCGCCGAGACCCTGAGCATCGCAGAATTCCTCGCGCTCTCGGCGGCCGTGCGTGATGGGGAGAGTGGGGCTCAGTCGCCGCCGTAGACGGCCAGTGAGGACTTGGCAAAGGCCTGTACCGGCCCTTCGCCCCCGCACATCGGCAGCGAGCGTGGCGTGCCTGCTGCGTCCTTGGCGCGGTGGACGACATACTCGGCTCCGGTCTCGGTCATCAGCTTGCGCATGCCAGGGCAATCGAGTGCGCGAAACTGGGCCGCCTCCCAGAGCGCCATCGCGGGCCAACCACGCGCAGCCAGCGCTTTGGCGTCGGGCTGGGCGACTTGTTCGAGGCGGGTGCGTGTCATCCAGGCTTGGTCGGGTTGGGCCACTGAAAAACTCTTGAAATCGACGTAGATGCTGCGCCGGGCGTATTGGCGAAAGTGCGGCATGGAGACTGGGATCACGAACAGCGTGTCCTCAGCCGTCTCGCGCGCAATCCAATCGAGCGCCGCCGCCTCAGCCGGATCAAGGGGCGTGACGAGCTGGTGGCGCGGCAAAACCGCCGCCGTCAGCAAGAGCGACAGTGCGGCCAGGGTCACTGCCGGTAGGCTCCAGAGACGCCCGCTCGCCAAGATTGCCAGCCCAGCCCCCACCGCAAGCCCGCCAACCGGGCGCGCATTGAGCGCCAGCGTCAGGGCTGCGAGCACTGCGACGACAAGCACTGCCCGACCAGGTGCTACACCGGCGCGCCAGTGCTCACCCGCTTGGGCCAGCGCCGCGCCAGCCAGCGCTGCAGCAAAAGCGAATACCACCGGCGTCGAGCGCGTGATATCGAGCTTGAACAGCACTGGGTGTTCGAAAACGCCGAGCGCGTAGACCGCGACCATCACGCCGTGCAGCACGACAAAACCCGCCAGCAGACCGAGCGCCATTCGTCTTGGCGTACCCGTCAGGGCCAAGGCCGCCGCAACCCCGAGGCTGAGATAGAGCGTCACCAGCCCCAGCGCCTGCCACGGTAGATCGTAGTGCAGCGGCACGCGGAAGCGGTAGGCCTCTTCGATCAGGCGCTCTGTCGGCACGCTGACATCGGGCGCTGCCAGTAGCGCCGCCGCCAGCCCCGCCACCACCGGCAGCGCAACCACCGCCGAGACCGCACCAGAGATGGCAAGCGGCACCACCCCCCGCACGCCTAGCGCCAGCCACCCGAGTGTCACAGCAAGCGCACCATGGGCCGCCGAAGCCGGTTGCGCCCAAGCCGCAATGCCAAGCGCCACCCCAGCCAGTACCGCACGGCGCGAGAGCGTGGCCGCCAGCGCCGCCATCACCATGATCAGCGCCAGAAACTGATGGTGGAACATCTCGCTCAGATAGCCGCCATACGCGCCGCGCCCGATGCCGCGCTCAGCCACCACCACACCGAGCCCAATGGCAATCGCCAGCGCCCCGGCAAAGCCGCGTCCATGGCCGCAGCCGAGGGCACGCAATACCGCCGCCACCGCCGCCACCGCCGCTACCGCCAGCACCACGACCGCCGCCAGAAAGCCGCGCTCGACGCCGATGGTAGCCTTGGCCGCGCGGTAGACCCACTCATAGATCGTAGCGTGATTGGCGAACAGCCGCAGGTGCTCGTCGCGCGGAAACAGGTTTGGATCAGCAGCAAGCTCGGCCAGCGGCGCGTAGGTAAAATCGTCGCCGAGGGGAAAGCTCTGAAACCCGGTCACGGCATGTCCGCCGAGCCCAAGCGCTACGACAAACAGTACCGAAAACAAGGTGGCAGCGGAGCGGGGCGTTGCGGCGGTCTGCACCATCGCGGTCTCCGGTGACAGAGAAGAGCATCGCCCAATCTGGGGCTGTGGAGGGTGTGCCTGAAAGCGACCGCGGTTGCAAGGCGGCTCCGGTCTGTGTTTTCGGTGTGCCGGGGGGAATGCTGCCATATCTTGTTGGCCAGCATCCCCTTTGAGGACACCCTGATGAGCTCCGAGCACTCCCGCCCGCCACGGCCCGAGACGCCCTCCCCAAGCCGCCCCCGCACCGTACCAAGTGGGCGGCTCTCGCGCCTGGCGCGCCTCGGTGGGGTCGCCTCACAAATTGCCGCCGGTGCCATGGTCGACGGCGCGGGCCATCTGGCGCGCGGGCGCCGCCCGGAGATGCGCGATCTGTTGCTCACGCCAGCCAACGTCTCGCGCTTTGCCAATGAGCTTGCTCGCATGCGCGGTGCGGCGATGAAAATCGGACAATTGATCTCAATGGACGCCGGCGAAGTGCTGCCGCCCGAACTGGCCGACATCCTGGCGCGCCTGCGTGCTGATGCCGATTACATGCCGCCCAAGCAGCTCCGCACCGTGCTCGACGGCGAGTGGGGCAGGGGGTGGCTGTCGCGCTTTCGCAGCTTTGATGTGCGCCCCATCGCAGCGGCCTCCATCGGACAAGTCCACCGCGCGCGCACCAAGGATGGGCGCGATCTGGCGATCAAGATCCAATATCCGGGCGTGCGCCGCAGCATCGATAGCGACGTTGACAACGTCGCCTCCTTGATGCGCCTGTCCGGGATCATGCCGGCGGGCTTTGACATCACGCCGTTTCTCGACGAGGCCAAGCGCCAGCTCCACGAGGAAGCCGATTATCGGCGCGAGGGTGCACAGTTGCAGCGCTTTGGCGAGCTCTTGGAGGGTGACGCCGATTTCCTGGTGCCCACGCTCCAAGACGATCTGACCACGCCCAACGTGCTGGCGATGTCGTTCGCCGAAGGGGTGGCGATCGAGAGCCTTGCCAGCGCGCCACGCGCAGAGCGCGACCGGGTGATCGGGCTGCTGCTCGATCTGCTGTTTCGCGAGGTGTTCGTGTTTGGCCTGGTGCAGACCGATCCCAACTTTGCCAACTACCGCTACGATTCCAAGAGCGGCCGGGTCATCCTGCTCGATTTCGGCGCGGCGCGGGCCTTTTCGTCCGAAGTGGTCACGCCCTTCAGAGTGCTACTCGGGGCCGCCATGGCAGGCGAGCGCGAGGCCATGCGTGTGGCAGCCATCGGGGTCGGGTTTTTTGAGGAAGCGACAGCAGCCCATCACCAAGAGGCGGTCTTGGAGATGATCGATATCGCCTCGGTACCGTTTCGCGGCCAGGAGGCATTCGATTTCGGCGATGGCACTTTAGCGGCGCGGATCCGCGAGCAAGGCATGGTGCTGGCGAGCGACCGCGACTTCGTCCACATCCCGCCCATGGACACGCTCTATTTACAGCGCAAGTTTGCCGGGATCTATCTGCTGGCCAGCCGCCTCAAAGCGCGGGCCAATTTGCGCAGCTTGGTCGAGGGCTACGCTAGCTAGAGGGCTGACCTACTCTAAACTTGCATAATCTCGGCTTGTTTGGCCTCGACAGCGGCATCGACTTTCTTGATGTGGCTGTCGGTCAGGGATTGGATCTCGTCGGTCCACATCTTCTGATCGTCTTCGGACATGCCCGAGGCTTTGGCCTTCTTGATCTGATCCATGCCGTCGCGGCGCACATTACGAATGGCCACACGCGCCTGTTCGCCGTATTGGCCGGCGACCTTAGTCAGTTCACGGCGGCGCTCTTCGTTTAACTCGGGGATCGGCAGGCGTAAGATGGTGCCATCGACCACCGGGTTGATGCCAAGCCCCGAACTACGGATCGCCTTTTCCACTTTGCCTACCAGCGACTTGTCCCACACATTGAGCGTGACCATGCGCGGCTCGGGCACGTTGACTGTACCGACTTGGTTGAGCGGTGTGTTCTGGCCGTAAGCCTCCACCGTCACAGCATCGAGCATGGAGGCCGAGGCACGCCCGGTGCGCAGACTGCTGAAGTTTTGGCGCAGCGCGTCGAGGGCGCCGTCCATGCGCGCCTCCAGGTCGTCGGTATCGATCTCGATGTCCTCGGCCATGCGGCCCTCCAGTCGTCAGCGGGGCCGCGTGCTAGGGTCCGACCCGTGTATACCGCCCGCGCCCGAACAACACGTCGGTCAGGCCGCCCTCCTCATGCAATGAAAACACGACGATGGGAAGGGCGTTGTCGCGCGC
>JBCDHK010000357.1:0-4066 GCA_038750185.1 Pseudomonadota bacterium | reverse complement strand
CCTGTCTTGAGCGCAGCCATGAGACACGACTGGGCGCGCTGAAACTGGAGCTTCCAAAGCTGTGGCTTGGGATCAGTTCCTGTAGCTCCGCAGAGCCTTGCAGGGGTGACGACACGAAAGTGACTAAATTGTCCGGTTCGCATGAACACGGTGCGAACTTTGGGGCTGTGGCGCTTATTCTAGCCCGGGTTTGGTGCGTAGAGCCTCGTAGAGCGCTGATTTGCTGATCTTTAGGCGGGTGGCAGCCTCGCGCACGGTGAGGCCCTTGGCCCTCAGGTCCTGGGCACGGGCGAGTTTCTCAGGAGTGACCACGGGCTTGCGCCCGCCTTTGCGACCGCGCGCGGCAGCAGCAGTCAATCCAGCCCGGGTGCGCTCGCGGATCAGGTCGCGCTCGAACTGGCCCAGTGCTGCGAACAGGTGGAAGGTCAGCCGGCCACTGGGCGTCGTGGTGTCGATTGCCTCGGTGAGCGAGCGAAAGCCGATACCGCGCGCCTCCAGCGCACCGACGGTCTCGATCAGGTGCGAGAGCGAGCGGCCGAGCCGATCAAGGCGCCAGACCACCAGCACCTCGCCCTCGCGCAGGTAGGCCAGCGCTTCGGTCAGGCCTGGGCGCTCAGTGCGTGCCCCGGAGGTGCAGTCCTTGAAGATCGCGGCGCATCCTGCGGCCGCAAGCGCATCGCGCTGCAGATCGAGGCTCTGATCTTGCGTGCTCACCCGAGCGTAACCGATGGCGGCCATGGGGGCGATGTCCGTCTACTTGTCCGCCAATCAATTTGTCCGAAAACTCACTACCAGTCCAGATCTACCGGACAGTTTATTCTTGCCCGTCCATCCTTCGTTTGGCGGACAAGCTCAGCTAGCCAGCACCCCTCACACAAGAAGGGGCAATGGTATGGCGAGACGGCGCTTGATGAGCGAAGCGGCCTGGGCAGAGAGGATGGCATTGGCGACCGAGGAGCGCGATCTGGTGCGCCATTACACGTTGAGTTCGGACGATCTCTCGGTGCTCAGGACCAAGCGCAGCCCGGCCAATCGCCTGGGACAGGCCCTGCTGTTGTGCGCCATGCGTCACCCCGGCCGGGCCTTGGCGCCCGAAGAAACGCCTCCCGCGGCGATGGTCGCCTTCGTCGCACGCCAACTCGACACCGACCCGGCGGTGCTCTCTACCTATCCTGAGCGCACCCAGACCCGACGCGAGCAACTCTTGGTGCTGATGGCGGAGCACGGTTACCAAAGCTTCGGCCGCGCCGAGGCTAGAGCGCTGCTCAGTTGGTTGACCCCGATCGCGCAGATCGAGCGCCGGCCCAAGATCTTGATCGCACGGGTTCTGGAAGAGCTTCGCCAGCGCCGTATCCTGCTGCCGTCGCCGCTGGTCATCGAGCGCATCGTCCACCATGCGCGCGCGGCCGCCGACCGGGTCACCTACCGAGCGTTGGCAGAGCGGATCGACGCAAAGCAGGCTGCCGCGCTTGATGCTCTGCTGGCGCCGCCGGCGTCAGGCGGCACCTGTTCTCTGGCTTGGCTACGCCAGTGCCCGAGCGCCCCGGCGATCGGCAACTTCAAAGGCCTGATCGCACGGCTGGCTGCGGTGCGCGCGCTCGGCATCCCACGCCTGGCCAGATCGGCGGTGCCGGTGCCCACCTTCGACAGGGTGGCGGCCGAGGGTCAGCGGATCACCATCCAGCATCTGCGCGACCTTACCGATGTGCGCCGCCGCGCGACCCTGGTCGCCCTCGTCCTGCACCTGGAAATCGCGTTGACCGATGCCGCTTTGTCGATGTTCGACAAAATGATGGGTGGCTTGGCGCGCAAGGCCGAGCGCCGGACCACCGAAACGGCGGCGGCGACATTCGGTGAGATGCAAGGACAGTTGCGGCTGCTGGCCAAGGCCGGCCGGGCAGTGGTGCAGGCCCATGAGGCCGACACGGCCACCTTCGATGCGGTCGAGGCCAGCGTCGGTTGGGCGCGGTTCTTGCGAGCACTTTCCCAGACCGAGGCCATGACGGCGGTCGATCGCACTGACCTGCGCGCCGAGTTGATCGAGCGCTGGCCTGCGATGCGCCGCTTCGCGCCTACATTGCTGGAGGCCTTCGACTTTGAGGGCGGACGCAGCGCCGCCAGCCTGCTCAAAGCCCTGGGGCTTCTTCAGGAATTGAACGCATCTGGAAGGCAAAAGCTGCCCAAGGATGCGCCGACCGCGTTCATCCGCAAGGGCTGGCGGCCCTGGGTGCTCGATAGCCAGGGCCGCCCGGACCGGCGCGCCTGGGAGGTTTGCCTGCTGTCGGAATTGCGTGATCGGCTTCGTGCCGGCGATGTCTGGGTTCGGGGCAGCCGTCGCTTCCAGCGCTTCGATGCCTGCCTGCTGCCGGAACCGAGCTTCGCCGCCCTCCGGGCCGAGGGTCCCCTCCCAATTGGCGTGCCGGAGACGGCCCCGGCCTACCTCGATGAGCGCCGCATAGCTCTGGCGCAAAGCCTGAGCGATTTGGCAGAACGGGGTGCTGCTGGCACGCTTGAAGATGTCACGCTGGAAGGCGGCACCCTGCGGATAACCCCGCTCAAGGCCCAGACCCCGCCAGAGGCGCTGATACTGACCCAGGCAGCCTACGATCTCGTGCCACGGATCAAGGTCACCGATCTACTGCTGGAGGTCGATGCCTGGACTGGCTTCTCGGAGTGCTTCACCCACCAGCGCAGTGGCCGCCCCGCCGATGACCACACGGCATTGCTAACCGCGATCCTGGCCGATGGCATCAATCTCGGCCTGACGCGCATGGCCGAGGCTTCGCGGGGGCCATCCCTGCGCCAGTTGGCCTGGGCGCATGACTGGCACATCCGGGAGGAGTGCTATGCCGAGGCCCTGTCACGCCTGATCGAGGTCCATCGCGCCCTGCCGTTGGCCCAGATCTGGGGCGATGGCACCGCTGCCAGTTCCGATGGGCAGTTCTTCCGCGCTGGCGGTCGGGGGGAGGCGCTCGGCGACATCAACGCCCGCCACGGCAAGGAGCCGGGTGTCGCCTTCTACACGCACATCTCCGATCAGTTCGGGCCCTTCCACACCAAGGTGATCGCCGCCACCGCCTCCGAGGCGCCCCACGTGCTCGATGGCCTGCTAGAGCATCAGAGCGGGCTGCAGATCGGCGAGCACTATACCGATACCGGTGGCGCCACCGACCACGTGTTTGCCTTACTCTCTTTTCTCGGCTTTCGCTTCGCACCACGGCTGCGCGATCTCAAGGATCGCCGCTTCTACGTCCTGTCCGGAATGCCAATTCCCGAAGCCTGCAAAGGCCTGATCGGCGCCACAGTCGATGCCGCGCGCATCGAGGCGCACTGGGACGAAGTCCTGCGTCTGACGGTGTCGATCAGCGCCGGGCACGTCTCTGCCTCGGAAGTGCTCAAGAAGCTGGCCTCCTACCCTCGGACCAATTCCCTGGCCTGGGCGCTGCGCGAGATCGGTCGTCTGGAGCGCACGCTGTTCGCCCTGGCTTGGCTGCGCGAGCCCGAACTCCGCCGACGTGCCAGTGCCGGGCTCAACAAAGGCGAGGCGCGCAACGCGCTGGCGCGCGCCGTCTTCTTCCACCGCCTCGGCGAGTTGCGCGATCGCAGCTTCGAGAACCAAGCCTTCCGCGCCTCAGGGCTCAACCTGCTGATTGCCGCGATCATCTTGTGGAACACGCGCTATCTGCAGGCCGCCTTCGATGCCCTGGCTGCACAGGGCACCCCCGCGCCAGCGTCGCTGATCCGGCATGTCGCGCCCCTGGCGTGGGATCATATCGGCTTGACGGGCGACTACATCTGGACCGCCGACACTCGGCCAGAACCCGGAAAGCTCCGCCCTCTACGTCGACCATCCGCGCTCCTAGCCGCATAAATTCCCATAATGTTCATGCGAACCGGACAATTTAGTCACTTTCGTGTCGTCACCCCTTGCAAGACGACCGAGAAGACCGTGGTCGTCATGATCCGAGCAGTCCGTTGCTTGGCGACTGCTGTCTCTGCGGTGTTTCAATCCTCTCACTGGCGCGTGACAAAACGTGTCCCGGATCGTGACCGAACCGACCGAATT
>JBCDHK010000356.1:0-4071 GCA_038750185.1 Pseudomonadota bacterium | reverse complement strand
CGTCTGCTGGCCTACACCGGCCATGAGGTGACGCGCGAGTACTACATCAACGACGGCGGCGGCCAGATCGACACCCTCGCCCGCTCGGCCTATTTTCGCTACCTGGAGGCGGGCGGGGCTGAGATCGCCATCCCCGAGGGGCTTTATCCGGGCGATTATCTCGTCCCCGTCGGTCAGGCGTTGCGCGAGCGCTTTGGCGATACCCTGGAAGAGCGCCCTGAGGACGAATGGCTGCCCGCCATCCGCCCGCTCGCCACCGATCTGATGATGGACCTGATCCGTGCCGATCTGGCCGCCCTCGGCGTCGAGATGGACGTGTTCTTCTCGGAAAAATCGCTCTACGGCACCGGGCGCATCGAGGACACCCTGCATGCGCTGGAGGCGCGCGACCTGGTCTATGTCGGCACGCTGGAGCCGCCCAAAGGCAAACTGCCCGAGGACTGGGAGGCCCGCCCGCAGACCCTCTTCAAAGCGACCGAATTCGGCGACGACGTCGATCGCCCGCTGAAGAAGTCTGACGGCAGCTGGACCTACTTCGCCCCTGACATCGCCTACCACTACGACAAGCTGGAGCGCGGCTTCGACGAGCTGATCAACGTCTTCGGTGCTGATCACGGCGGCTACGTCAAGCGCCTCCAGGCTGCGGTCAAGGCGCTGGCGGGCGAGCGCCGCGTGCCCTTCGACATCAAGCTCTGCCAGTTGGTGCGGCTGTTTAAGGATGGCGCGCCGTTCAAAATGTCCAAGCGCGCCGGCACCTTCGTCACGCTGCGCGATTTGATCGACGAGGTCGGCCCGGACGTGGTGCGCTTCGTGATGCTCACCCGCAAGAACGAGGCGCCGCTCGATTTCGACTTCACCAAGGCGCTGGAGCAATCGCGCGACAATCCGGTCTGGTATGTGCAATACGCCCATGCGCGGGTGTGTTCGGTGCTGATGCGGGCGGGCAAAGCTGGGCTTGGTGGCGATGATTCGGCGCTCAAGGCCGCCGATCATGCGCGGCTCGATGACCCCTCCGAGCTGGCGCTGATGGCGCGCATCGCGGCCTTTCCACGCCTGATCGAGGCCGCGGCTGAGGCGCGTGAGCCCCACCGTGTCGCCTCCTATCTTTATGAATTGGCGCAGGAATTCCACGCCCACTACAACCGCGGCCAAGACCGGCCCGAACTGCGCCTGATCCGCGAAGACGATCCCGCCCTGACCAACGCGCGCCTAGCGCTCGCGCGCAGTACCGCCATTGTGATTTCTGCCGGTCTTGGTATTCTTGGCGTGACCCCGGTGACGGAAATGAAATAAGAACAACGTCGCACATGCTGGGGTCCGAGCAGCACCGACCCCAAGATGCCGAACCGCTTCGGGGTCCAAGAGACAGGTACGACCGATGCGCGATCATTTCGACGACGCCGACCTCGATCCCCCGCCGCCCGCGTTCCGGCTGCCCCGCCGCCTCTCGGCTTGGGCTGGCACCGCAACGCTCCTCGGACTGGCAGGCGCCGCCGCGGCCTGGACCTACGACCTCGGCACCCGCGACACCGCCGCCATCCCGGTGATCCGCGCCATCACTGAGGAAGCCCGCATCAGCCTCGCCGACGAGGACAACCCCAACGCCAGCCCCCACCGCGACGTGCTGGCCTATGGCAACGACGAGACGGCAGCGACCACGCTAGCACCCGCGCCGGTCGCGCCCGCCGAGGAAGATCTGAGCCAAGCCGAGATCGAGGCCACCTTCGCCTCAGTGCCGCTGCCCCCCCTGGCGCCCGAGCCCATCGCTGCCGAAGAGGGCGATATCCTTGACCCTGAGGATTTTACGCTCGGAGACTTGGCGGAAACCGCCGAGGCCGTCCCCGAAGGCCCCAACCCGCCCGCAGGCATCGGCAGCGACTACGCCCCCGCCGCCAGCCCCTTGGCCGCGATCCGCCCGCACAACCTCGTCCGCCGCATGGCGCGCGCCAATGAGGCCGCCGTCGAGGAGGCGGTGGCGCTTGGCCAACGCGCCGCGCGCTCGCCCTGGCAGATCCAGCTCGGCGCCTTTCGCAACGAGGTCCTGACCCGCGAGCAGTGGCAACTGATCTACGGCGCCCACGCCGAACTGCTCCACAACCGCGCCCTCGCCGTGCAGACCACGCTGTCGGGCGGGCGCACGTTTTATCGCCTGCGCGTCGGCCCCTTCGCCGGGCGCCCTGAGGCGGTGAGCCTCTGCAAAGCGCTGGAGGCCCGCGGGCAGGACTGCATCGTCGCCGCCAACGACAAGGCCGGCGGATGAGAGCGGCGATCTATGGGCTGGCCGGTCCCGATCTGAGCCCGTCGGAGCGCGCTTTCTTCGCCGAGGCCGACCCCTGGGGCTTCATCCTGTTTGCGCGCAACATCGACACGCCTGTGCGTCTCAAACGCCTCACCGCCGATCTGCGCGAGAGCGTCGGGCGCGACGCCCCGATCCTGATCGACCAAGAGGGCGGGCGCGTCGCCCGCCTGCGCGGCCCCCACTGGCGCGAATGGCCGCCGGTGCGCGAAGAAATCGAGGGTGCGCGCGACGAAGGCGAGGTGCTGGAACGGCTGCGTCTGCGCTATCGTCTGATCGCCCACGAACTGCGCGAGGTCGGCATCGACGTCGACTGCGCACCGCTCCTCGATGTACCCCAGCGCAACGCCCATCCGATCATCGGCAACCGCGCGCTGGGTGACGACGGCGTGCAGGTGGCCCTGCGCGGACGCGAGGTGGCACGCGCTCTGCTGGAGGGCGGCGTGTTACCGGTGATAAAACATCTGCCAGGCCATGGCCGCGCGCTCGACGACAGCCACGAGCATCTGCCCACCGTCACCGCGCCCGCCGAGGTGTTGCGCTCGGACTTCCTGCCGTTTCGCGCGCTGGCCGATCAGGCGCTGGGCATGACGGCCCATATCGTGTTCACCGCGCTCGACCCGGAGGCACCGGCCACGCTTTCGCGCAAATGCATCGATCTGATCCGCCATGAGATCGGCTTTGACGGGCTGTTGATGACCGACGATCTCTCCATGCACGCCCTCAAAGGTCCGATGCGCGTGCGGGCTGAGGGGTCGCTGGCGGCGGGCTGCGATCTGGTGCTCCACTGCAATGGCGACCCGCACGAGATGGCCGCTGTGGCCGAGGCCACGCCCGCGCTCACCGCCGCAGCCCTAACCCGCTCCGAGCGCGCCCTTGCCCTGCGCCGGGCTGCGCCCTTCGATCCTCTAGAGGCCGAGGCCCGCTACCGCGCCCTCGCCACCGGGCGTGCCGCGTGAACTCTGCCCGCGATGTGACAGCCGAATTGGCCGAGGGGGAGGCGGCGTTCTCAGTCGCCCTTGACGGCTTTGAAGGCCCGCTCGATCTCCTGCTCGATCTGGCCAAGCGCCAGCGGGTCGATCTGGCGCGCTTGTCCATCGCGACCTTGGCCGAGCAGTATCTGGCCTATATCGCCGAGGCGCGGCTGCGCATCGATATCGCCGCCGATTATCTGGTCATGGCCGCGTGGCTCGCCTGGCTCAAGTCGCGCCTGCTTCTGCCGCCCGAGCCCCAAACTGAGGGCCCTTCCGCCGAAGACCTGGCCGCGCGTCTGGCTGATCGGCTGCGCCGTCTCGATGCCATGCGCACCGCTGCGACGGCCCTGATGGCGCGCGAGCGGCTCGGCCAGGGCCTCTTCGCGCGCGGCGCCTCGGATCTGAGCGGCCCCGTGCGCCGTTTCCGCCTCGACGCCCGCCTTGACGATCTCTTGCGCGCCTACGCCCGGCTGCGCACCCGCGACGACTATCGCCCGCTGCAGATGGAGCGCCCGCAGATCGTGGCCATGGAGGAGGCCTTGGCCCGTCTTGCCAGCCTCTGCCCCGATCTGCCCGAGTGGAGCGAATTGGTGGCCTTTCTGCCCCATGAGTGGATCGACACGCCCGAGCGCCGCCGCTCGGCCCTAGCGTCGAGCTTTGCCGCGAGCCTCGAATTGGCGCGCCAGGGCCGGGTCGAATTGCGCCAGGAGGGGGCTTTCGCGCCGCTTTATCTGCGCGCCAAGGCGGCGGAGCCTGCTGCGGAGCCCGCAGACCAAGCCGATGTCCGATAGCCCCGCGCCG
>JBCDHK010000355.1:0-4076 GCA_038750185.1 Pseudomonadota bacterium | reverse complement strand
GGGCACGTCGGTTAGGGCGTTGCGCGGCCCTGGGGGTGGCAGGGAACTACGCATAAATGTGCCGGCGTGCACCAATGGCCTTGAAAATAGTTAATAGATGCTTGCGTGTCGCATCGCCGCACCGTAACAATATTATTTCACTAAGCCATGATTTGGCCATATTTTTTAGCCCGTATGTAAGACAGACTGAGTTGGACCAGCTATTTTGGAGAGTGTGCATCATGGGGTTGACCATACCGCAGCAGGGTTGGATCTGACAGCGGCATCGGATCGATGCCCACGTCGCAGCCGGGGGGAGGCGAGAGGACGCACCCCTCAACCGAGAAATTGCACAGGATTTCACGGGCCTGCCATTTCAATCGCTTGCGCTGACCCCATCTCTGCGCAGGACGCTCACGACACATGACCTTCGGGTCACCTGACTTCCTGTCTTCGCGAGGAGCCCCACCCCTCCTGCCAAGACAGGAACCGGCGGGGCCTCCTTCTCCGTTTGGGGGCCCCGCTACCCTCCTCTGCCAGCCGCAGCGCGTGACAGGCGGTCGTTGATCGCCACGCCCAAACCGCGCGCGGGGATCGGCGCGACGGCAATCGTGCCAGTCCCGGCCATGAGACGATCGAGGGTGCGCAGATGCGCAAACAGATTGGCCGCGGCCTCGATCAGATCGCCGGTGCTGGAGAGCGTCAGCGCCGGTCCGTCCTGCGTGGCGGGCAAGGGGCCAAAGCCGAGCCAGCCTTCGTTTGGACGCGCTGCCAAGGCGGCAAGGCGCAACCGTGCCTTCGGCGCATAGTGGCTGGCGAGCATGCCCGGGGCTGCGATCTGGGCCGAGGTGGGCGCCTCAAGCGGTGCGCCAAGGGCGGTCTCGAGGGCCTCGGTCGGGATCCCGCCGGGGCGCAGCAGCACGGCGCGTTGCCCCTCAAAACCGATCACGGTCGATTCCACGCCCACCGGACAAGCCCCCCCGTCGAGCACCGCCGCAATGCGCCCGCCCAAGCCATCTAGCACATGCGCGGCTGTGGTCGGGCTGACGCTGCCCGACGGATTGGCCGAGGGCGCCGCCAGTGCGCGCCCAGCGGCTGCGATCAGCGCTTGGGCCACGGGGTGGGCCGGCACCCGCAGCGCCACCGTGTCGAGCCCCGCCGTGACCAGCGCTGCCACCGGGCTCTCAGTCCGGCGCGGCAACACCAGGGTCAGCGGACCAGGCCAGAAAGCGCCAGCCAAGCGTTCGGCCTGGTGAGAGAGCACGGCATGGCGTTCGGCCTCGCCCGCCGCGCTCAGATGGACGATCAGCGGGTTGAACCGCGGCCTGCCCTTGGCCTCGAAGATACGCGCGACCGCCGCCCCGTTGCAGGCATCGGCGCCGAGCCCATAGACAGTCTCGGTCGGGAAACCGACGCACTGTCCGTCGCCAAGCAGCGCCGCCGCCCGCGCCATCCCCGCCGCATCGCTTTGCAAAACCTCGGTCATCGCTTTTCCTGCGGTTGCGTCACCATCGCCCCTGGCCGAAACTGGCCTATGTCGCCGCGCAAGAGCGCGCAAGCGACGCGGCCATCAAATCACCCGGCCAACACACTCGGAGGACCCCATGTACCGCGCCCCGCTACAGGAGATGACGTTCTGTGCCGAGATGCTGGGCCAGTCCGATCTCGCGGCCACCGAACGCTTTTCCGAGGCGACCCCCGAGACCCGCACGGCGATCCTGGACGAGGCGGCGCGGCTTTGCGAGGGCGTGCTGGTGCCGCTCAACTGGACGGGCGACCGCGAAGGCGCGCACCTCGAAAACGGCGTCGTGCGCACACCTGAGGGATTTCGCGCGGGCTTTGAGGCGATTGCCGAGGGCGGTTGGATCGGTGCGACGGCAGATCCGGCCCACGGCGGCATGGGGCTGCCGCAGTGTCTGGGCACCATGGTCCAGGAGATACTGTTTTCCTCGTGCATGGCGCTGGCGTCCAACCCGATGCTCACCCAAGGTCAGATCGAAGCGCTGGAGGTGCAGGGCTCGGAGGCGCTCAAGGCCACGCTGCTGCCCAAACTGATCTCGGGGCAGTGGACGGGCACCATGAACCTATCCGAACCCCAAGCGGGCTCGGATGTGGGCGCGGTGCGCACGCGTGCTGAGGATCTGGGCGACGGCACCTTCGCGCTCCATGGCCAGAAGATCTGGATCACCTGGGGCGATCATGACCTGGCTGAGAACATCTGCCATCTGGTGCTCGCGCGCCTGCCGGAGGCGCCTGCTGGGACCAAAGGGCTCAGTCTGTTTGCCGTCCCTAAGCTCTGGTCGGAGGACGGCCGCCCCGCCACACCCAATAACGTGCGCACGATCTCGTTGGAGCGAAAGCTGGGCCTGCACGCCTCGCCCACCTGCGTGCTGGAGTACGATGGCGCGCGCGGCTGGCTGGTCGGCCCGCCCCAGGGCGGCATGGCGGCGATGTTTGTGATGATGAACAACGCCCGCCTCGGTGTCGGCGTACAGGGGCTCGGCATCGCTGAGGCGGCGCTGCAAAAGGCCACAACTTACGCGCTTGAGCGCCGCCAGGGAGCCACCCCGGACGGCAGCCCCACCATCGCAGGCTTTGCCGATGTACGGCGCATGCTGGCGCGCATGCAGGCCATGACCCAAGCCGCGCGCGCGCTCTGCTACGACTGTGCGCTCTCCATCGATCTTGCGCGTGCTGCGGGCTCGGAAGCAGTGCGCCGTGCCCATACCGCCCGCGCGGGCGTGCTGACACCACTTGCCAAGGCCTTTGGCACGCGCGCGGGCATCGAGGTGGCCGATCTCGGCATCCAAGTCCACGGCGGCATCGGCTATGTCGAGGACACCGGCGCGGCCCAGCTTTGGCGCGATGTGCGCGTGAGTTCGATCTATGAGGGCACCAACGGCATCCAGGCGATGGACTTGGTCGGGCGCAAGCTCTCGCTCGACGACGGCGAAGCGGTGCGCGGGCTGCTCTCCGAAGTCGAAGCCACTGTGGACGCCGCACACGAGGCAGGCCACCCCGAGTTGGCGCGCGCGCTGGCCGCAGCGCGCTCCAAGGCCGAAGGGGTGACAGGAAAACTGCTCACCATGGACAGCCTCAACGACCGCTTTGCCGGGGCCACGCCCTATCTGGATATGCTGGCCGGTGTCTTGGGCGCGCATTATCTGCTGCGCGCCGGGTTGCGCGAGAGGGCGCGCCTGCCGCTCGCGCGGTTTGCTGTGCATCAGATGTTGCCGCGCGCCCATGCCGATGCGCAAGCGGCCATCGGCGGGGCCGAACCGCTCTATGCCATCGCGCTTGGCGGCTGAGCGCTCCCATGCTCGATCACCCCTGGTCCGAACCACCGGCCCTCGGCCAAGCCTGCGAGGTGGCTGAGGGGGTGCTCTGGACGCGGCTGCCGCTGCCGTTTCCCGGGCTCGATCACGTCAACATCTATGCGCTCGACGATGGCGAGGCCTGGACGCTGCTCGACACCGGGCTCGACTGGGCCAAGAGCCGAGCGGCACTGGCGGCGTTTCAAAAGGCGCTTGGGCGCCCCGTGGCGCGGGTGGTGATCACCCACCACCACCCCGACCACATCGGTATGGCCGGCACTCTGGCGCGCCAAGGGGTCGAGGTGTTGATCAGCCGTGTCGCCTATCTGAGCGCGCGCATGCTCAGCTTCGATGTGCAGGAGCGCCCGACCCCCGAGATGGTCCGCTTTCGCAATCGCGCTGGCATGACAGGCGCGGCGCTGGCGGCCTATGCCGAGGAGCGCCCCTTCAATCTCGCCGATGGCGTGGCCGCACTCCCGCTCGGCTTTACCCGCCTGAGTGAGGGCGACACGCTACACGCCGGCGGGCGCGACTGGCGGGTGCGCCTTGGTGAGGGGCACGCGCCCGAGATGGTCACGCTCTGGAGCGAGGACGGCGCGCTGATGCTGGCGGGCGATCAAGTGCTGCCCGGCATCTCGCCCAATATCGGCGTCAGCGCCACCGAGCCCGGCGCCGATCCGCTGAGCGGCTGGATCGAGACCTGCACACGCTTTCGCGCCCTCGGCGGCGATCCGCTGGTACTGCCCGGACATCGCCTGCCGTTTTGCGGGCTCCACACCCGCC